>NZ_VWWG01000096.1:0-26535 GCF_011753085.1 Burkholderia sp. Tr-862 | reverse complement strand
CGTCCGTATCGCAGCGCCGAAGGCACGCCCGATGCGCGGCCGCGCCGCGCAGGCGCCGAAGGCGGCGCACGCGCACCGTATCGCGACAAGGCAGACGGCTACGGCGAGAAGCGCAGCTTCGGCGAACGCCGTACGTCGTCCGACCGCCCGGCTCGCCGCAGTGACGACGATGCACGCCCGCGCCGTGCAGGCGCAGAAGGCGGTGCACGCGCACCCTATCGCGACAAGGCAACCGGCGAAGGCGCGAAGCGCAGTTTCGACGATCGCCGTACGCCGTCCGACCGCCCGGCACGCCGCAGCGATGACGATGCACGGCCGCGCCGCGCAGGTGCCGAAGGCGGCGCACGCGCACCCTATCGTGACAAGGCAACCGGCTACGGCGAAAAGCGCAGCTTCGGCGAACGCAGTACATCGTCCGACCGCCCGGCTCGCCGCAGCGACGACGATGCACGACCGCGTCGCGCAGGCGCCGAAGGCGGCGCACGCGCCCCCTATCGCGACAAGGCAACCGGCTACGGCGAAAAGCGCAGCTTCGGCGAGCGCAGCACATCGTCCGACCGCCCGGCACGCCGCAGCGACGACGATGCACGACCGCGTCGCGCAGGCGCCGAAGGCGGCGCACGCGCACCCTATCGCGACAAGGCCACCGGCGATGCGCCGAAGCGCAGCTTCGGTACATCGTCCGACCGCCCGGCACGCCGCAGCGACGACGATGCGCGCCCGCGCCGCGCAGGCGCCGAAGGCGGCGCACGCGCCCCCTATCGCGACAAGGCAACCGGCTACGGCGAAAAGCGCAGCTTCGGCGAGCGCCGCTCGACCGCCACTGCGCCGAAGACCGCACAACCGGTCAAGCACCGCGCCGCCGACATCGATCACGGCGACGAAACCGGCCTGATGCGCCTGTCGAAGCGCATGTCCGAACTCGGCCTGTGCTCGCGCCGCGAAGCCGACGAATGGATCGAAAAGGGCTGGGTGCTCGTCGACGGCGAACGCATCGACACGCTCGGCACCAAGGTCCGTCCCGACCAGAAGATCGAGATCGACGAGCGCGCGAGCGCCGCGCAGGCCGCGCAGGTGACGATCCTGCTGCACAAGCCGGTCGGCTATGTGTCCGGCCAGGCGGAAGACGGCTACGAGCCCGCGTCGGTGCTGATCACGCGCGCCAACCAGTGGAGCGGCGACCGCTCGCCGCTGCGCTTCTCGCCGCAGCATCTGCACGCGCTCGCACCGGCCGGCCGGCTCGACATCGATTCGACCGGCATGCTCGTGCTGACGCAGAACGGCCGGATCGCGAAGCAGCTGATCGGCGAGCAGTCGGACATCGACAAGGAGTACCTGGTGCGCGTGCGCTTCGGCGAACGGCTGCTCGACATCGACCAGCACTTCCCCGCCGAATCGCTCGCGAAGCTGCGCCACGGCCTCGAACTCGACGGTGTCGCACTGAAGCCCGCGATGGTGAGCTGGCAGAACGGCGAACAGCTGCGTTTCGTGCTGCGTGAAGGCAAGAAGCGCCAGATCCGCCGGATGTGCGAACTGGTCGGTCTCGAAGTGATCGGCCTGAAGCGCGTGCGCATGGGCCGCGTGATGCTCGGCGCGCTGCCGCAAGGGCAATGGCGCTACCTGTCGCCCGACGAATCGTTCTGACAGCGGGCACGCACGGCGTGCCACGCAATGAAAAAGCCCGCGCAAGCGGGCTTTTTCGTTTCCGACACGACGACGGCGCGCAACATCGCGCACCGCCGCGTGCCGGTCAGTCGTCGTCAGTCGGATCGAGCCCCGGGAACAGCACCTCGGTGAAGCCGAAGCGCGTGAAGTCGGTGATCCGCATCGGATACAGCTTGCCGATCAGGTGGTCGTATTCGTGCTGGACGACCCGCGCGTGGAAGCCTTCCGCCACGCGGTCGATCTTCGCGCCGAACTGGTCGTAGCCGCTGTAGCGCACCTTCGCATAGCGGCTGACGACGCCGCGCATGCCCGGCACCGACAGGCAGCCTTCCCATCCCTCTTCCATGTCCGGCGGCATGTACTCGAGCTTCGGGTTGATCAGCACGGTCTCGGGCACGGGCGGCGCATCCGGATAGCGGTTGTTGCTGCCAAAGCCGAAGATGATGAGCTGCAGCCCGATGCCGATCTGCGGCGCGGCGAGCCCCGCGCCGTTCGCGTGATGCATCGTCTCGAACATGTCCGCGACGATCTCGTGCAGTTCCGGCGTGTCGAACTGCTCGACCGGCTTGGCGACTTCGAGCAGGCGCGGATCGCCCATCTTCAGGATCTCGCGAATCATGGCGTGTTGCCCTCCAGGAGTTGGTGCAGTCCGTCTTCGTCCAGTACGGGGATGCCGAGTTCCTCGGCCTTCGCGAGCTTGCTGCCGGCATCGGCGCCCGCGACCACGTAATCCGTCTTTTTCGATACCGAGCCCGCGACTTTCGCGCCGGCCGCTTCGAGCATCTCCTTCGCCGCATCGCGGGTGAGATTCGGCAGCGTGCCCGTCAGCACGACCGTCTTGCCGGCCAGCACACCCTGCGGCGCCTTCGGCGCGGGCGGGCCTTCGGCCCACGTGACCTTGCCGGGCGCGCGCAGCTGCTCGATCACGGTGCGGTTGTGTTCTTCCGCGAAGAACTGGTGGATCGACTCGGCGACGATCGGCCCGACGTCGTTGACTTCGAGCAGTTCCTCGATCGACGCGTCCATGATCGGGGTCAGCGACCCGAAGTGCTTCGCGAGATCCTTCGCGGTTGATTCGCCGACATGGCGGATCCCGAGCCCGTAGATGAAGCGCGCGAGCGTCGTGTGCTTCGCCTTCTCGAGCGAGTCGAGCAAATTCTGTGCGGACTTCTCGGCGAACCGGTCGAGTTCCGCGAGCGTCGCGAAACCGAGATTGAACAGGTCGGCCGGCGTGCGCACGAGATTCAGTTCGACTAGCTGATCGATGATCTTCTCGCCAAGCCCGTCGATGTCGAGCGCGCGACGCTGCGCGAAGTGCCACAGCGCCTGCTTGCGCTGCGCCGGGCAGAACAGGCCGCCCGTGCAGCGCGCGATCGCCTCGTCCGGCAGCCGCTCGATCTTCGAGCCGCACACCGGGCACTCGGTCGGCATCACGAATTCGGCCGCGTCTTCCGGCCGGCGATCGAGCAGCGCGCCGACGACTTCGGGGATCACGTCGCCCGCACGCCGCACGATCACGGTATCGCCGATCCGGATGTCCTTGCGGCGCACTTCGTCCTCGTTGTGCAGCGTCGCGTTGGTCACCGTCGCGCCGCCGACGAACACGGGTTCGAGCCGCGCGACCGGCGTGATCGCACCCGTGCGGCCGACCTGCACGTCGATCGCGACGAGCTTGGTCAGCGCTTCCTGTGCGGGAAACTTGTGCGCGAGCGCGAAGCGCGGTGCGCGCGACACGAAGCCGAGGCGATCCTGTTCGTCGCGCCGGTTCACCTTGTAGACGACGCCGTCGATGTCGTACGGCAGCGACTCGCGCTTCTCGCCGACCTTGCGAAAGAAGCCGAGCAGGCCGTCGGCGCCGTACACGACCGCGCGCTCGCGGTTCACCGGCAGGCCGAACGACTCGTACCAGTCGAGCAGCGCGCTGTGCGTGTCAGGCATCGGCATGCCGTCGAGCACGCCGATCCCGTACGCGAAGAACGACAGCGGACGCTGCGCGGTGATCTTCGGATCGAGCTGGCGCAGGCTGCCGGCCGCCGCATTGCGCGGGTTCGCGAATTCGCGCTGCTCAGCCGCGCGCTGGCGTTCGTTCAGGCGTGCGAAATCGCGCTTGAACATCAGCACCTCGCCGCGCACGTCGAGCAGGGCCGGGACGTGCGCGCCCTTCAGCTTCAGCGGGATCGAGCGGATCGTGCGGACGTTCTCCGTCACGTCCTCGCCGGTCGTACCGTCGCCGCGCGTCGACGCCTGCACGAACACGCCGTGCTCATAGCGCAGCGAGATCGCGAGCCCATCGAACTTCAGCTCGCACGCATATTCGACAGGGTCCGTCACCGAGCCGGCGAGATCGGTCGTCTTGTCGAGCGCATCGGCGACACGCTTGTCGAACGCGGCGATGTCCTCGTCGGCGAAGCCGTTGTTCAGCGACAGCATCGGCGCATCATGGACGACCGGCGTGAAACCGCCCGCCACTTCGCCGCCGACGCGCTGCGTCGGCGAATCGGGCGTCACGAGTTCGGGATGATCGGTTTCGAGTTGCTGCAGCTCGCCGAACAGTCGATCGTATTCGGCGTCGGGCAGGTCCGGCTGGTCGAGCACGTAATAGGCGTAATTCGCCCGCTCGAGTTGGTCGCGCAACCACGCGGCACGCGCGTCGGGCTGGCTGGCTGGCGGTTCGGCTTGGGTTCGGGCCATGCTGGCGGCAGTTTCGTTCTGAAAAATCGGATGTTCGATTATCTCAGTTTGACGCCGCGACGGGGGCACGCGATGCGTGCCGCGCAAGCCGGCTGCAGCGCACACAGGCCGCGTGTGTGCGGCAGTGCAGCGACGGACGGTGGCACCGATGGCCACCGCCCGTGAAACGCGTTACTGGCTGAACAGGCGTCGCGTGACCGGCGAACCGGCCGGGATGCCCGCTTCCTCGAGCTTCGCGTACAGCTTCATCAGTTGCTGGTCGATCGCGACGAGCGTCGATTCCGGCAGCGGCCGGCGCGAATCGTCGACGACCCGCGCACCGATCCGCTCGGACAGCGACTTCGCGTAGTCGCACATCAGCCGGAACGGCAGGATGTCCTCTTCGGCGACCGGCACGTCGAGCACCAGCGTGATCATGTTGCCGCCCTTGTACGTCAGGTCGTCGCGCAGGAAGTTCGTGTCGCCGAACTGCAGCATGAACACGGGGTTCTGCTTCGCGTCGAGCTTCACGAAACGCGTGCCGTCGCGCGACAACAGCAGCCCGTCCTGCGATGCGACGGCCTGCACGTAGTTCGCCGACCACGGCGCGCCGTCCGACATCACGTTGATCGACAGCTGCGCGTCGCACTGCGCGGCAAAGCCGTCGAGCTCGCGCGCCATCGCGACCGTCTCCATCATGTCCGGGAATTCCGGTGCGCCGTCGATCGCATCGGCGAACTGCTGGACGCCCGTCACGAACTCGGAGAATTCGAGCTCGTTCAACGCGCCGCTGCGGTTCGCGAGCTGCGCGGCCGCGCGCAGTTCTTCATAGCGCACGCCGTTCTGCAGCAGTTCCCACTGGCCGCCTTCCGGCTTGCCTTCGATATGCACGGGCTTGCTGCCCGCGCGGCGCAGCCGCTGCGCGGCCGGCAGGATCTTCTCGCCCGGCAGCGACCCGCCGAGGCGAATCGGCACGATGCAGTCGATCCGGCGGTCGACGATCGCGGGCGGTGCCGACGAGACCGTCGTCGCGGCCGGCAGCACGGGTTCGGCCGATTCGTTCGATACGTCGCCGGCCGGCGCTTCATGTGCGGCGGCGACCGAACCTGCGTCGACGGACTGCCTGGCCGGCTGCTCGGTCGATTCCGACGGCGTGTCGCCCCCGGTGGCCTCGGCCTGCAGATCGGCCGGCATGTCGGCAGGCGCCACGCCGCCGAAGGTCGGCTCGACGCGCGCTGCTTCAGCCGGCGTGCTCGCGACGCCCGGCGCCGGTGCCGCAGGTTCGCGGCGCGCGGGCTGGCGCACCGGCTCGATGAACGGCAGCTCCTCGTCGCGCTCGGGGCGATTCATCGCCTCGGCCGCCTCTTCCGGCATCGGGCGCGGCATCCTGCGCCGCACCTTCGCGCCCTGCCACGCGTTGTAGACCACGACGCCGCCCACCACGACGGCGCCGGCGCCGATCAAACCGAGTGTCAACTCGTCCATGCACGCTCCATCAGCAATTCTTTTTCGTCGGACCCGCGAACGGGCGCCCATGCGCCGCGCGAACGCGGTCCGGTTTCGTCAAACGTCAATTCTGGGCAAAACCCGCGGCGGTTTCCATGTCCACCGCGACGATCCGCGACACGCCCTGCTCCTGCATCGTCACGCCGATCAGTTGCTGCGCCATCTCCATCGCGATCTTGTTGTGCGAGATGAAGAGGAACTGCGTCTTGGTGGACATCGCGCGCACGAGATTCGCGAAACGCTCGGTGTTCGCGTCGTCGAGCGGCGCGTCGACCTCGTCGAGCAGACAGAACGGCGCCGGGTTCAGCTGGAACATCGCGAACACCAGTGCGGTGGCGGTCAGCGCCTTCTCGCCGCCCGACAGCAGGTGGATGGTCGCGTTCTTCTTGCCCGGCGGCTGCGCCATCACCTGCACGCCCGCGTCGAGGATTTCGTCGCCCGTCATGATCAGCTTCGCCTGGCCGCCGCCGAACAGGCGCGGGAACAGGTCGCTGAAGTGACGATTGACCTCGTCGAAGGTGCCCTGCAGCAGCGTGCGGGTTTCCTGGTCGATCTTGTGAATCGCGTCCTCGAGCGTCGTGATCGCATCGGTCAGGTCGGCCGACTGCGCATCGAGGAACACCTTGCGCTCGCTCGCGGCCTTCAGCTCGTCGAGCGCGGCCATGTTCACCGGGCCCAGCGCGTTGATCGCGTTGTTCAGGCGCGTGACCTCGCCCTGCAGGTACGACGGTTTCAGGTCCGGCGTCAGCTTCTCGCTCAGCGCTTCCTCGTCGACCTCGGCCGTCGTGAGCTGCTCGGCAAACTGCTCGACGGACAGGCGCGCGGCCTGCTCCTTCAACTGCAGCTCGGTGATGCGGTCGCGCAGCGGCTGCAGCGAACGCTCGGCGACGAGACGCTGCTCGTCCGACGCGCGCAGCTTCGCGGTCAGGTCGTCGAGTTCGATCCGCGCGGCCTGCAGCGCTTCTTCCTTCACCGCGCGAATTTCGAGCGCGTCCTGCAGGCCCGTGTGCGCGGTCTGCTCGTTGATCGTTTCGAGTTCGGCGCGCGCGTCTTCCAGCGACGCGGCGACGCGCTCGCTCTGCTCGTGCGCGACCTGGATGCTGCGCTTGAGCTCGTCGATCCGCGTGACCGCGTTGCGCGCGGCGAAGCGCGCGTCGTTCGCGCCGCGCTCGAGATCACGCGCTTCCTGGCGCGCCTGGGTCAGCGATTCGTCGAGCGCTTCGAACGCGAGCTGGTTGTCCTCAAAGCGCGCCTGCAGTTCCGCGAGTTCGCCGTCGAAACGCTCGAAGTTCGCTTCCGATTCAGCACGCAATGCGCGCTGCTCGTCGATCTGCGCGCCGATTTCCTCGAGTTCCTCGCGGATCTGCGTGCTGCGCTGCGTGTAGCGTTCATGCGCCTGCGCGAGCTTCAGCACGTCCATCTGCAGCGCGTGCACGCGCTGCGTCGCGCGTTCGGCCTGCGCGCGCACGTCGCCGAGCGCCTGCGTGGCCTGCGTGTGCGCGGCTTCCGCCCGCACCGCGGCCGTGCGGGCCTCGTCGGCGAGGAGCGCCTGCGCACGCACCTGGCGGGCCAGGTTCTCGATTTCCTGCTGGCGGGCCAGCATTCCGGCCTGCTCCGAATCGGCCGCGTACAGTTGCACGCCGACGCGCGTGACGATGTGGCCGGCCTTGACGACGAACGCGCCGCCTGCCGGCAGTTGCGCACGCGTCGCGAGCGCCTGCGCGACGTCGTCGGCAACGTACACGTTGCCGAGCCAGTCGTTCAGCACCGCACGAATGCCCGCATCGTCGATGCGCACGAGCGACAGCACCGGGCGCAGCCCGGCCGCGGCGGCCGGCGGTTCACCGGCGGCCGGCGGCGCGTAGAACGCAAGCTTCGCGGGTGGCGCATCGGTCGCGAACGCCTTCACCCAGTCGAGGTTCGACACTTCGAGCGCGGCGAGGCGCTCGCGCAGCACGGCCTCGAGCGCCGCTTCCCAGCCCGCTTCGACGTGCAGCTTCTTCCACAGGCGCGGCAGCGCGCCGAGTTCGTGCTTGTCGAGCCACGGCTGGATCTTGCCTTCGGTCTGCACGTTCTCCTGCAGCTGCTTGAGTGCGGCGAGCCGCGCCTCGAGCTGGTGGATCTGCGTGCTTTCGGCCTGCACGCGCTCCTGCGCGGCACGGCGTTCGCCGTCGAGGCGCGGCAGCGCTTCCTGCGCATCGGCAAGACGCGCCTGCGCCTCGGCGAGGATCTCTTCCTGCTCGGCGAGCTGCATGCGCAACTCTTCGAGCTGCGTTTCGTCCGGCGCATCAAGCCCGCCCGCCTCGGACTTCAGGCGCTCATGGCGCTGCTGAAGCTGCTGGAGCTGCTGGTCGGCATTGCGCTGGTGCGCGGCCTCGAGCTTCAGCGACTGCTCGGTCTGCGCAATGCGCGCGCGCTCGTCGTTGAGCTGCGCCTGCGCATCGCGCCACTTCGCTTCGAGCGCCGGCAGCGCGTCGTGTTTCGCGGCCGCGTTGTCTTCAGCGAGCGCGGCCTTCTCGTCGGCCATCGCGCGCGCTTCCTCGGCTTCCTCGAGCTCGTCCTGCGCCTTCTCGGCCTGCGCGCGCCATTGCTCGCGCTGCGCGTTCAAGGCGGCGATCTGCGCCTGCACGCGGTTGCGCGATTCAACGATGAACTTGATCTCGGCCTCGAGGCGGCTCACTTCGGCGTTCGCCTCGTAGAGCGCGCCCTGCGCGCCCTGCATCGCGTCGCTCGCCGAGTAATGCGCGACCCGCAGCGTCTCGAGCTGCGACTCAACCTCGCGCAGCCGGGCCGTCTGCGCCTCGAGGTCGATCTGCGCCTGCTCGATCGCGCGCTGCTGCTTCTGCTGCTCGCCCGCGGCCTCGTTCTTGCGCAGCAGCCACAACAGGCGCTGCTTCTCCTCGCCATCGGCGACGAGTTCCTTGTACCGGGTCGCGACGACGGCCTGCGCCTCGAGCTTCTCGAGGTTCGCGCCGAGCTCGCGGACGATGTCCTCGACGCGCGTCAGGTTCTCGCGCGTGTCGTGCAGGCGATTCTCGGTCTCGCGGCGGCGTTCCTTGTACTTCGACACGCCCGCGGCTTCCTCGAGGAACACGCGCAGCTCTTCCGGCTTCGCCTCGATGATCCGCGCGATCATGCCCTGGCCGATGATCGCGTACGCACGCGGGCCGAGGCCCGTGCCGAGGAAGATGTCCTGGATGTCGCGGCGGCGCGCCGGCAGGTTGTTGATGTAGTAGCTCGACGTGCCGTCGCGCGTCAGCACGCGCTTCACGGCGATCTCGCCGTACTGGCCCCACTGTCCGGCCGCGCGGCCGTCGGAGTTGTCGAAGATCAGCTCCACGCTTGCCCGGCTGCCGGGTTTGCGGGCGGTCGAGCCGTTGAAGATCACGTCCTGCATCGACTCGCCGCGCAGCTCGGACGCGCGCGACTCGCCGAGCACCCAGCGCACGGCATCGATGATGTTGGACTTGCCGCACCCGTTCGGGCCGACCACGCCGACTAGCTGGCCCGGAACCTGGAAATGCGTGGGATCGACAAAGGATTTGAAGCCAGCGAGTTTGATCGAGCTCAGACGCACGGCGGTATCGGATGTGAAGAAGGTGTGAAACGGACGGGCCGCGACGCGCGGGGCCGGACGGCCCGTGTGCGCGATGCGCCCCGGAATTCAAAAGCGGGGCCGCGCGCATCCAGCGTTGGGCCCCGCAAACGGCTTCCATCATACCATCGCGCGCGCGCCGTCCCGCCCGTCGCCGGGTTTGCCCCGTGCCGGCGCGGCACGATGGACCCGGCTCGACAGCAGCGTCGCCAGCACGATGCACGCGCCGCCCGCCCACTCGCGCGCGCTCGGCAGTTCGCTCGCGAACACCCATGCGGACAGCGCGGTGATCACGATCTCGAACAGCATGATGATCGACGCGCGGTTTGCCGGCACGCGCGCAAGCCCGTATTGCACGAGCAGGTTGTTCACCGCGATCGTCACGCCGATCGCGACGATGATCAGCGCGGCGGTGCCGAGCTGGCCGCCGGCCGGCGCGGCCGGCAGCCCCTCGAACAGCGACGCGATCGCGCCGAACACCGCCGCGCCTCCGAACAGCGTCGCGGTGCGCATCTCGGCGCGCATCTCGGGCAGCTCACGGCTCGCCTTGATCACGAGCACGTTGCTCATCGCGAAACTCAGGCCGGCCGCGAGCCCCGCCCATTCGGCCGGGTTGGCCGGCAGCGGCACGCCGAGCGTCGGCGACCACAGCATCAGCATCGCGCCGCCGATCGACAGCGCCGCGAGCCCCGCGCCGGCCCAGGTCAGGCGCTCGCGCAGCAGGAAATGCGCGTAGATCGCGGTCCACGCCGGGGTCAGGTAGAACAGCAGCATCACGCGCAGCACTTCGCCGTGGATCGTACCCCACACGAAGCCGAGGTTGGTCACGCCGGCCGTGATCGCGATGCCCGGCAGCACCCAGTGCCAGCGCAGCGTCGCGATCGTGCGGTGGCGCACGACGATCACGAACAGGAAAGCGACGAGGCTCGTCAGCGCGCTCGCCAGCGTGCCGGTGAGGCCGAGCGACGCAAGGATGCGCAGCGGATACCAGATCAGGCCCCATACCGAAGCGCCGATCAGGATGGCCAGCGTCGGCAGGCTGCCGCGTACCGCGTTATTCATTTGGTTCGATACCCTTTATTCGACCGGCCCGGCCGCCGCTCCGGCGGGCCGTGACCGCATTGCGTCACGCTATAATCGTCCGCTGCGAGCCGCGCGCCGTCGGCGCCCGTTCGCAACCGTGCGGCACCTGCGCCGCCCCTTTCGCTCCAACCGGCCGCGACGGCCGCTTCGCCCGTGAACCCTCGACTCGACTCGCTCCAGCCCTATCCCTTCGAAAAGCTGCGCGCCCTGTTCAAGGACGTGACGCCCGGTGCCGGTATGCCCGGTGCCGGTACGCCCGGCGCCGGCCTGAAACCGATCAGCTTCGGCATCGGCGAGCCCAAGCACCCGACGCCGGCGTTGATCCGCGACGCCGTGGTGGCCGCGCTCGACGGCCTCGCGTCGTACCCGGCCACGGCCGGCTCGGACGCGCTGCGCACGTCGATCGCGCACTGGCTCGAACGCCGCTACGGGCTGCCGGCGATCGATCCGGCCACGCAAGTGCTGCCCGTGTCGGGGTCGCGCGAGGCGCTGTTCTCGCTCGCGCAGACGGTGATCGACTCGCGCGCGAGCGCGGACGGCAAGAAGGCGATCGTACTCTGTCCGAATCCGTTCTATCAAATTTACGAAGGCGCGGCGCTCCTGGCCGGTGCCGAACCCTATTTCGCGAACAGCGACCCGGCGCGCAACTTCGCGTGTGACTACGCGGCCGTGCCCGACGAGGTCTGGGCGCGCACCCAGCTGCTGTACGTGTGCTCGCCGGGCAACCCGACGGGCGCCGTGCTGACGCTCGACGACTGGCGCGAGCTGTTCGCGCTGTCCGACCGCCACGGTTTCGTGATCGCGTCCGACGAGTGCTATTCGGAAATCTATTTCGACGAAGCGGCGCCGCCGCTCGGCGGCCTCGAGGCCGCGCACCGCCTCGGCCGCGGCTTCGAACGCCTCGTGATGCTGTCGAGCCTGTCCAAGCGCTCGAACGTGCCGGGCATGCGCTCGGGTTTCGTCGCCGGCGACGCCGCGCTGCTCAAGAAATTCCTGCTGTACCGCACGTACCATGGTGCCGCGCTGTCGCCGGTCTGGCAGCACGCGAGCATCGCCGCGTGGAACGACGAGGCGCACGTGCGCGAGAACCGCGCGCTGTACCTGCAGAAGTTCAACACGGTCACGCCCATGCTGGCCGACGTGATCGACGTGAAGCTGCCCGACGCCGCGTTCTACCTGTGGGCCAACGTCGCGCGCACCGGCCTGTCGGACACCGAGTTCGCCCGCCGCCTGTACGCCGACTATAATGTGACGGTTCTGCCCGGCTCGTACCTGGCGCGCGACGCGCATGGCACGAATCCGGGCCGCGATTTCATCCGGATCGCGCTCGTCGCGGGCACCCCTGAATGCGTCGAGGGCGCGCAACGCATCGTCGATTTCTGCCGGGCTCTCGCGCGGTAAGACGTCCATCCCGATCAATTCCATTCATCTTCTGCGAAAACGAACATGTCGCAACAACTTCAGCAAATCATCGATACCGCCTGGGAAAACCGCGCCGAGCTGTCGCCGAAGGCCGCGCCCGCCGACGTCCGCGAAGCCGTCGCTCATGCGATCGAGCAACTCGACCGTGGCGCACTGCGCGTCGCCGAGAAGATCGACGGCAACTGGACCGTGCACCAGTGGCTGAAGAAGGCCGTGCTGCTGTCGTTCCGCCTGGAGGACAACGCGCCGATGCCGGCCGGCGGCTACTCGCAGTTCTACGACAAGGTGCCGTCGAAGTTCGCGAACTACACCGCTGAAGACTTCGCCGCGGGCGGCTTCCGCGTCGTGCCGCCGGCCATCGCGCGCCGCGGCTCGTTCATCGCGAAGAACGTCGTGCTGATGCCGTCGTACACCAACATCGGCGCGTACGTCGACGAAGGCACGATGGTCGACACGTGGGCCACGGTCGGTTCGTGCGCGCAGATCGGCAAGAACGTGCACCTGTCGGGCGGCGTCGGCATCGGCGGCGTGCTCGAACCGCTGCAGGCGAATCCCGTCATCATCGAGGACAACTGCTTCATCGGCGCGCGCTCGGAAGTCGTCGAAGGCGTGATCGTCGAAGAGAACTCGGTGATCTCGATGGGCGTGTACCTCGGCCAGAGCACCAAGATCTACGATCGCGAAACGGGCGAAGTCAGCTACGGCCGTATCCCGGCCGGCTCGGTCGTCGTTGCCGGCAACCTGCCGTCGAAGGACGGCTCGCACAGCCTGTACTGCGCGGTGATCGTGAAGAAAGTCGACGCGAAGACCCGCGCGAAGGTCGGCCTGAACGAGCTGCTGCGAGGCGACTGATGGCCAAGCCGCACACCGTGGTCGTCTACGGCATTCCGAACTGCGACACCGTGAAGAAGGCCCGCGTGTGGCTCGACGATCACGGCGTCGAGTTCGAGTTCCACGACTTCAAGAAGCTCGGCGTCAGCGCACCGCTCGTCGAAGACTGGCTGAAGGACGTGTCGCTCGACGCGCTCGTGAACAAGCGCGGCACGACGTGGCGCGGCCTGGACGACGCCATGAAGGCGGCCGCGGAAACGCGGTCCGGCGCGGTCGCGCTGATGATCCACAAGCCGTCGGTCATCAAGCGTCCCGTGCTCGTCGTCAACGGCCGCGTGAAATCGCTCGGCTTCGTGGCCGATCAGTACGCGGCGCTGTTTGCCGCCTAGGGCCGCCCGCGCTGCGCCCGCGGGTGCAGCCCGACGTCTCGTCACTGCCGGCCACCGCGCCGGCATTTTTTATCGAAAGTGGTCCGAACCATGTCCGCCACCCTAGCCCTTACCGAACAGCTGATCGCCCGCGCGTCCGTCACGCCCGACGACCAGCATTGCCAGCAGATCATGACCGAGCGCCTCGCCGCGCTCGGCTTCGAATGCGAGACCATCGCGTCGCACGGCGTGACCAACCTGTGGGCCGTCAAGCGCGGCGCCGACGGCCGCGACGGCAAGCTGCTCGCGTTCGCGGGCCACACCGACGTCGTGCCGACCGGCCCGCTCGAGCAGTGGACCTCGCCGCCGTTCATCCCCGCGCATCGCGACGGCAAGCTGTACGGCCGCGGCGCGGCCGACATGAAGACGTCGCTCGCGGCGTTCGTCGTCGCATCCGAGGAATTCGTCGCGGCCCACCCCGGCCACCGCGGCGCGATCGCGTTCCTGATCACGAGCGACGAGGAAGGCCCGGCCACCGACGGCACCGTGAAGGTCGTCGAACTGCTCGAAGCGCGCGGCGAACGCCTCGACTACTGCATCGTCGGCGAGCCGACCTCGACCACGGAGCTCGGCGACGTCGTGAAGAACGGCCGCCGCGGCTCGATGTCGGGCGAGCTGGTCGTCAAGGGCGTGCAGGGCCACATCGCATACCCGCACCTCGCGAAGAACCCGATCCACCTGCTCGCGCCGGCGCTCGCCGAGCTCGCCGCCGAACAGTGGGACGAAGGCAACGAATACTTCCCGCCGACCACCTGGCAGGTGTCGAACCTGCATGCCGGCACCGGCGCGACCAACGTGATCCCCGGCCACGCGGACCTGATGTTCAACTTCCGCTTTTCGACGGCGAGCACCGTCGAGGGCCTGCAGGCACGCGTGCATGCAATCCTCGACAAGCACGGCCTCGAATACACGCTGAAGTGGTCGGTGAGCGGCCTGCCGTTCCTCACGCCGCGCGGCGACCTGTCGAACGCGCTGGAGAACGCGATCCGCGCCGAGACCGGCCTCACGACCGAGCTGTCGACGACGGGCGGCACGTCCGACGGACGCTTCATCGCGCGCATCTGCCCGCAGGTGATCGAGTTCGGCCCGCCGAACGGCAGCATCCACAAGATCGACGAGCACATCGACGTGCGCTTCGTCGACCCACTGAAGAACGTGTACCGACGCGTGCTCGAACAATTGATCGCCTGACGGAGCCTCGCATGACGACACCATTTGCAACGATTCGCGACCTGCTGCGCTACGCGGTCACGCGCTTCTCGAAGGCCAAGCTCGCATTCGGCCACGGCTCGGACAACGCGTACGACGAAGCCGCCTACCTCGTGCTGCACACGCTCGACCTGCCGCTCGACACGCTCGAGCCGTTCCTCGATGCGCACCTGCTGCCCGATGAAATCGCGGCCGTGCTCGCGGTGATCGAACGACGCGCGACCGAGCGCGTGCCGGCCGCGTACCTCACGCATGAAGCGTGGATGCACGGCCACCGCTTCTACGTCGACGAGCGCGTGATCGTGCCGCGCTCGTTCATCGGCGAGCTGCTCGACGACGGGCTGCAGCCGTATGTCGCCGACCCCGAGCAGGTTGGCGCGGTGCTCGAGCTGTGCACCGGCTCCGGCTGCCTCGCGATTCTCGCCGCCAGCGCGTTCCCGAATGCCGAGATCGACGCCGTCGACCTGTCCGACAAGGCACTCGAAGTCGCCCGGATCAACGTGAGCGACTACGGCCTCGACGAGCGCATCACGCTGCATCGTGGCGACCTCTACGCGCCGCTGCCCGCGTTCCGCGCGGAACCCGACGCGCGCTACGACGTGATCCTGACGAACCCGCCGTACGTGAACGCGACGTCGATGGCAGCCCTGCCGCCCGAGTACCGGCACGAGCCGGAGATGGCGCTCGCGGGCGGCGAGGACGGAATGGACATCGTGCGGCGAATCATCTCGGAAGCGCACAAGTGGCTGCACGACGACGGCGTGCTCGTCGTCGAGATCGGCAACGAGCGCGAACACGTCGAAGCCGCGTTCGGCGGCCTCGAACTCACGTGGCTGCCCACCAGCGCGGGCGACGACACGGTGTTCCTGATCCAGGCGTCGGACCTGCCGCGCAAGGCCTGACGGCGCGCCGCGGCTGCAACCGTGCGGTACGGCACACCGCTGTCCCGCACGGTTGGGTAAGATGCGCGTAAGCGGCCGTCGCGCCGCACGACCTCAGGAGTCCGTCACGCGCCCATGACCCTCGACTGGCTACATCTCGGCACCCTGATCCTGGCCGTCCATGTGCTCGGGATCATCGCGGCGTGTCACGCGCTCATGAACACGCGCACGTCGCAAGGCGCGATCGCGTGGGCCGTGTCGCTCGCCGCGATGCCGTACCTGACGCTCATCCCCTACCTGTTCCTCGGTCGCAGCAAGTTCTCCGGCTACGTCGACGCGCGGCGCCACGAGATGGAAACGTTGCGCACGCACACGCCGCGCGTGCCATGGCTCAATGCGGACGCAACCAACGGGCCGGCGGTCGACGCGATTGGCCGGGCTGCGGTGCTCGCGCTCACGCGGCTCGGCGGGATGCCGTTCGTCGGCGGCAATTCGGTGCGCACGCTCGTCAACGGCGATGCGACCTTCGAGGCGATCCTGTCGGCGATCGACTCGGCGCGCGATTACGTGTTCGTCCAGTTCTTCATCGTGCGCGTCGACGCGCTCGGCCTGATGCTGCGCGACGCGCTGCTCGCACGCGCGGCAGCCGGCGTGCGCTGCTACCTGTTGTACGACAGCATCGGCTGCTTCGACCTGCCGCACAGCTACGTCGACACGCTGCGCCGCGGCGGCGTCGAGGTCCATCCGTTCGCGACCCACCGCAAGTTCGTCAACCGCTTCCAGCTGAACTTCCGCAACCATCGCAAGATCGTCGTCGTCGACGGCAATCGCGCGTTCGTCGGCGGACACAACGTCGGCGTCGAATATCTCGGCGCGAACCGGCGCCTGTCGCCGTGGCGCGACACCCATATCGAAATCCGCGGCCCGGTGGTCGCCAGCATTCAGTACGTGTTCGCCGAAGACTGGCACTGGGCCACGCAGACGCTTCCGCCGCTCGCCGCGCCGCCGGAGGCGCTGCCCGGCGACGCGATGCATTGCCTCGCCGTGCCGATGGGGCCGGCCGACAAGCAGGAAACCGGCTCGCTGTTCTTCGTCGGGGCGATCAACGCCGCGCACGAACGGGTGTGGATCACGACGCCGTATCTCATACCCGACGAAGCGGTGATCGCCGCGCTGAAGCTCGCGGTGATGCGCGGCGTCGACGTGCGTATCCTGATCCCGTGCCGGCGCGACCACTACGTCGTGTTCGAGGCGTCGAAGCTCTATGCGCGCGATCTCGTCGACGCAGGCGTCAAGGTGTTCCGCTACCGGCCCGGCTTCCTGCACCAGAAAGTCGTGCTGATTGACCGCATCGCGGCCGCGGTCGGCAGCGCGAATCTCGACAACCGCTCGTTCCGGCTGAACTTCGAAATCATGGTGCTGACCGTCGATCGCGCGTTCGCCGACGAAGTCGAGGCCATGCTCGACGCCGATTTCGCGCAGGCCTACGAAGTCGATGCGAACGAGTATCGGCACTCGCCCGCGTGGCGGCGCATCGCCATGCACGTCGCGCGCCTGTTCGCACCCATCCTGTAGCGCCCGTAGCGCTCGCCCGAGCGCCGGCCCGGCGCCGCCCGGATGGCGGCACCCGCTTTCGCCCCATCCGGCCCGGCACCGCAGTCACGGCCCGTTCGGTCCGGACGGCCCGCTCGCCGCTTCACGGCGTTACAGCAGCTTGTCGATATCCGCGGCGATTTCCTCGGGCTTCGTCGACGGCGCATAGCGCTTGACGATCCGCCCGTCGCGGTCGACCAGGAATTTCGTGAAATTCCACTTGATCGCCTTCAGGCCGAGAATGCCGGGCGCCTCGTCGGTCAGATAGCGGTACAGCGGATGCGCATGGTCGCCCTTCACGTCGACCTTCGCGAACATCGGGAACGTGACGCCGTAGTTGCGCTCGCAGAACGCGCCGATCTGCGTGGCGTCGCCCGGCTCCTGCTTGCCGAACTGGTTGCACGGAAAGCCGAGCACGAAGAAGCCGCGCGCCGCGTACTGGTCGTACAGTTTCTGCAGGCCCGCATACTGCGGCGTGAAACCGCACTCGCTCGCGGTATTGACGATCAGCAGCACCTTGCCGCGATACGCATCGAGCGACGCCGGCTCACCGGCGAGCGTCTCCGCGCTGAACGAATACAGGGTGGACATCGGGCACTCCTTTTATGAGACCGGAACGACGTGGAGTCTAGGCGAAATCGCGCCGTTGCGGCACCCGCCGTTCGGCCGATATCCGGAGCGACGCGCGCGCAGTCTAGAATAGCGGTTTTGGTCAGTCATTCCCGCCGTGATCCGTTTCAATCAGTTCAGCCTTGCTCGAGGCACCAAACCGCTGTTCGAGTCGGCCTCGTTCGTGCTCAATCCCGGTGAAAAGGCCGGCCTGATCGGCGCGAACGGCGCCGGCAAATCGACGCTGTTCTCGGTCCTGCGCGGCGAGCTGCATTCCGACGCCGGCGATTTCTCGATGCCGCCGTCGTGGCGGATCGCCCACGTGTCGCAGGAAACGCCCGCGGTCGACCGCTCGGCGCTCGACTACACGCTCGACGGCGACACCGCGCTGCGCGAGATCGAGGCGCGCATCGCCGCCGCGTCGGCCGCGCATGACGGCGCGGCCGAAGCCGACGCGCACGCGGCGTTCGCCGACGCCGACGGCTATACCGCACCGGCGCGCGCCGAAGCGCTGCTGCTCGGCCTCGGCTTCACGCTCGCGCAGACGCGCGAGTCGGTCGCCAGCTTCTCCGGCGGCTGGCGCATGCGCCTGAACCTCGCGCAGGCGCTGATGTGCCGCTCCGACCTGCTGCTGCTCGACGAACCGACCAACCACCTGGACCTCGACGCGATCGTCTGGCTCGAGGACTGGCTGCACCGCTACGCCGGCACGCTCGTCGTGATCTCGCACGACCGCGAATTCCTCGACTCGATCTGCAACGTCACGCTGCATCTGGAAAATCGCCAGGTGAAGCGCTACGGCGGCAACTACTCGCAATTCGAAGTGCTGCGTGCGCAGCAGCTTGCGCTGCAGCAAAACGCATACGAAAAGCAGCAGAAGACGATCGAGCACCTGCAGAGCTTCGTCGACCGCTTCAAGGCCAAGGCGACCAAGGCCAAGCAGGCGCAGAGCCGGATGAAGGCGCTCGAGAAGATGGAGCTGATCGCGCCCGCGCACATCGCGTCGCCGTTCACGTTCGAGTTCCGCACGCCCGACGCCGCGCCGAACCCGATGATGGTGATGGAAGACGTCCGCTGCGGCTACCATGCCGACGACGGCACGGACATCCCGATCGTCGAACGCGTGGCGCTGTCGATCCAGAACGGCCAGCGCATCGGCCTGCTCGGCGCAAACGGCCAGGGGAAGTCGACGCTGATCAAGACGCTGGCCGGCACACTCGCACCGCTGTCGGGCCACGTGCGCGACGGCAAAGGCCTGACGATCGGCTATTTCGCGCAGCACCAGCTCGAAACGCTGCGCGAGGACGATTCGCCGCTCGCGCATCTCGCACGGCTCGCGCCCGACACGCGCGAGCAGGAACTGCGCGACTTTCTCGGCGGCTTCAACTTCTCCGGCGACATGGCGACGAGCCCGGTCGGCCCGTTCTCCGGCGGCGAGAAAGCGCGGCTCGCGCTTGCGCTGATCATCTGGCAGAAACCGAACCTGCTGCTGCTCGACGAGCCGACCAACCACCTCGACCTCGAAACGCGTCACGCGCTGACGATGGCGCTCGCGCAGTTCGAAGGCACGCTGATCCTCGTCTCGCACGACCGCCACCTGCTGCGCGCGACCACCGACCAATTCATGCTCGTCGCGAAGCACCGCCTGCAGCCGTTCGACGGCGACCTCGACGATTACCGCGACTGGCTGCTGCAGCACGCGGCCGAGCAGCGCGCGGCCGCGAAGGCCGACAGCGCGGCAGCGACGGGCGCCGATACGGGTGTCAATCGCAAGGACCAGAAGCGCCAGGCGGCCGAGGAGCGCCAGCGCCTGTCGCAGCTGAAAAGGCCGCTGCAGAACCGCGTCACGAAGCTCGAAAAGGAAATGGAAACGCTGCACGCGGAGAAGGCGCGCCTCGACACGTTCGTCGCCGATCCGGCGAGCTACGAGGCCGCGCGCAAGACGGAGCTGACCGAAGCGATCCGCAAGCTCGGCGAGGTCAATACCCGGCTCGAGACAGTCGAAGCCGACTGGCTCGCCGTGCAGGAAGAGCTCGAGCAGATCGGCTGAACGCGAGCCGGGTGCCGTCGGCTGGTCGCTTGATCGGTGGCGTGGCATCCATGGCGGCGTCAAGACATGGCGGCGTCAAGACCCCACGAACCGGGCCGGCTGCATGCGGCCCGCAAACGACAAGGCCGGGCGCCCTGGCCCGGCCTCTTCATTGCAGGTATGACTGTCGTTGTCGGGTCGGCCACCCGCTCAACGCCGCGGCAACGTATCGCGCGGCAGTTGCTCGTCATCGTCCATCAGGTGACGCCGCCCTTCGGTCGGCTGGCGGATCGCCGCGGCGACTTCCGCTTCCGTCACGTCCTCGGACACGACCCGGCGTGCCAGGCGCCCTTCTTCGTCGATCCACTCCACGATCCGGCATCCGCCGCCCCACGGGTGAACGATGGGCTCCGATACGCGGCAGCCGCGCAGGTTGTAAAGGCGTCCGCTGGCCGCATCCCCATACTGTTTGAACATAGGTTCCCTTCCATTGCGCGGTTCGACAATCCGGCAAAGGATAGGGAAAAGCGATGTCCGGCGGGTTACAGAAGCCTACATATTCTTTACAACGAATTACGCGACAGATCGTGGCCGGCCGCCGCGCACGGGTGCCGGCCACGCACGGTCATTCGAGATCGCGCACGCGGTCGATCGCCTGCTCGATCCGCTCGACGGCCATCACGTTCAGCCCTTCGATCGGCTGCTTCGGCGCATTCGCCTTCGGGATCAGCGCGGCCGTGAAGCCGAGCTTCGCGGCCTCGCGCAGCCGTTCCTGGCCACGCGGGGACGGCCGGATCTCGCCCGCCAGCCCCACCTCGCCGAACACGATCAGGCCCTTCGGCAGCGCCTTGTTGCGCATCGACGAATGGATCGCGAGCAGCACGGCGACGTCAGCAGCCGGTTCGGTGATCTTCACGCCACCCACCGCGTTCAGGAACACGTCCTGGTCGAAACACGCGATGCCCGCGTGCCGGTGCAGCACCGCGAGCAGCATCGCGAGCCGGTTCTGCTCGAGGCCGACCGCGAGCCGGCGCGGATTCGGCACGTGCGCCGTATCGACGAGCGCCTGGACTTCGACGAGCAGCGGGCGCGTGCCTTCCTGCGTGACGAGCACGCAGGAACCCGGCACGACCTGCTCGTGCTGCGACAGGAACAGCGCGGACGGGTTCGCGACGCCGCGCAGCCCGCGCTCGGTCATCGCGAACACGCCGAGCTCGTTGACCGCGCCGAAGCGGTTCTTGAACGCGCGCACGAGCCGGAACGACGAATGGGTGTCGCCCTCGAAGTACAGCACCGTGTCGACGATGTGCTCGAGCACGCGCGGGCCGGCGAGGTTGCCCTCCTTCGTCACGTGCCCGACCATGATGATCGCCGTGCCGGACTGCTTCGCGATGCGCGTGAGCTGCGCCGCGCATTCGCGCACCTGCGCGACCGAGCCCGGCGCCGACGTCAGCGCTTCGGAATAGACGGTCTGGATCGAGTCGATGACGGCGACGTCCGGGCGTTCCGCGTCGATCGCGGCCTGGATCTTCTCGAGCTGGATCTCGGCGAGCAGCTTCAGCTCGGCCGCCGGCGCGCCGCCGTCGAGCAGCGCGAGCCGTTGCGCGCGCAACGCGATCTGCGCGGCCGATTCCTCACCGCTGATATAGAGTGCGCGGCGCTCGTTCGCGATGTCCGCGAGCGACTGCAGCAGCAGCGTCGACTTGCCGATGCCCGGATCGCCGCCGATCAGCACGACGCCTCCCGGGACCAGCCCGCCGCCCAGCACGCGATCGAATTCGCCGATGCCGGTGGAGAAGCGCGGCACGTCGGCCGCCTCGATGTCGACGAGCCGCTGCACCGGCGCCCGCTTCGCGAGCGACTGGAAGCGATGGGCGGCCGGCGACTCCGCGACCGATTCGACGAGGGTGTTCCAGGCCTGGCACGACGGGCATTGCCCCTGCCACTTCGGGGTTTGTCCGCCGCACTCGCTGCAGACATAGACGGTTTTCTGTTTCGCCACGCGTGCCGCCCTTATTCCGCGCGCACCGGTACGCGGCCGGCGACCGCGCACATTAGTTCATAGCCGATGGTCCCGCAATGGCGCGCGACGTCGTCGATCGGCAACGCGTTGCCCCACAGCTCGACCCGCGCGCCGACCCCGGCCTGCGGGCACGGGGTGAGGTCGACGGTGATCATGTCCATCGACACGCGGCCGACGATCCGCGTGCGGATGCCGTCGACGATCACCGGCGTGCCTTCGGGCGCGACGCGCGGATAGCCGTCCGCGTAGCCGCACGCGACGACGCCGATGCGCATCTGGGCCGGCGCGGAGAACGTCGAGCCATAGCCGATCGCCTGCCCCTTCGCGATCGTCTGCACCGCGATCAGCTCGGATGCGAGCGTCATCGCAGGCTTCAGCCCCGTGTCGGCGATGTCGGCCGACAGTCCCGACGGCGACGCGCCGTACAGGATGATCCCCGGCCGCACCCAGTCGAAGTGCGTATCCGGATGCCACAGCACGGCCGCCGAATTCGCGAGGCTACGCGCGCCGGCGATGTTTTCCGCGCCGCGCTCGAACGTCGCGAGCTGCTCGGCGACGCCGCGCTCGTTGTCGGCGTCCGAAAAATGGGTCATCAACGTGATCTGGCCGATGCCGGGGCACGCACGGGCGCGCTCCCACGCGGCGCGGTATTTCTCCGGCACGTAGCCGAGCCGGTTCATTCCGCTGTTCATCTTGAGCTGCACGTTGACGGGCTTCGACAGCCGCGCCGTCTCCAGCATCCGCATCTGCTCGTCGTTGTGGACGGTGGTCGTCAGGCTGTAGCGGTCGATCACGTCGATGTCGGTCGAGCGGAAGAACCCCTCGAGCAGCAGGATCGGGCCGGCCCACCCAAGCTCGCGCAGCTTCACGGCCTCGTCGAGGTCGAGCAGGCCGAAGCCGTCGGTGCCGCGCAGGCCGGGAAACACGCGCGCGAGACCGTGGCCGTACGCGTTGGCCTTGACGACCGTCCAGACCTTGGACGGGCCGGCAAATCGGCGGACGACGGAGAGATTGTTCGCGAGAGCGGCGGTATGGATGGTGGCGGAGATCGGGCGCGGCATGGGAAATTTACGTAAAGACGCTTGCGAATCATCAGCTTACCGCGCCTTTTGAGCACCGAAGCCGACAATTTGCGGAACGATCGGGGAATCTTGCTAGTCCGAATTGCCGTATTTTCGTGTTATAAAGCCGTGCGCACAACCCATTTCGAACGGAATAAGCCGATCGCATACCAGGCGGCCTACGCGGCCCTGCCGCAGCGACGAAAGCATCGCATCAGATGAAAAAAGGTTTTTACACCATCATGGCCGCGCAGTTTTTCTCGTCGTTGGCCGACAATGCGCTTCTCATCGCCGCCATCGCCCTGCTGAAAGACCTTCACGCCCCCAACTGGATGACACCGCTGCTCAAGCTGTTCTTCGTGTTGTCCTATGTGGTGCTGGCGGCCTATGTCGGTGCGTTCGCCGATTCGCGTCCGAAGGGGCGCGTGATGTTCATCACCAACTCGATCAAGGTGGTCGGCTGCCTGATCATGCTGTTCGGCGCCCACCCGCTGATCGCGTACGGGATCGTCGGGTTCGGCGCCGCGGCCTACTCGCCCGCGAAATACGGCATCCTGACCGAGCTGCTGCCGGCCGACCGGCTCGTCGCCGCGAACGGCTGGATCGAAGGCACGACCGTCAGTTCGATCATTCTCGGCACCGTGCTCGGCGGCGCGCTGATCAGCCCTCACATCGCATCGCACGTGATCGCGCACACGCCCGCCTGGATCAGCACGCCCGCCGAAGCGGCGATGGCGATCATCATGGCGATCTACGTGATCGCCGCGATGTTCAACCTGCGAATTCCCGATACCGGCGCGCGCTACCCGAAGCAGGAGCGCGGCCCGGTCAAGCTCCTCACCGATTTCGCCGACTGTTTCATGGTGCTCTGGCGCGACAAGCTCGGCCAGATCTCGCTCGCGGTCACGACGCTGTTCTGGGGCGCGGGCGCGACGCTGCAGTTCATCGTGCTGAAGTGGGCCGAAGTCTCGCTCAACATGTCGCTGTCCGAAGGCGCGCTCCTGCAGGCCGTGGTCGCGGTGGGCGTCGCGGGCGGCGCGATCGCCGCCGCCGCGCGAATCCCGCTGAAGAAGTCGCTCTCCGTTCTGCCCGTCGGCATCATCATGGGCATCGCGGTCATGCTGATGGCGTTCTACACGCGCGACCTGTTCCCCGCGCACTGGGCCGTGCATTTCGGCCACCTGCGCCTGCCGGTGTACCTGATCGTCGCGTACATCTTCCTGATCGGCGTCGGCGCGCTGTCCGGCTATTTCGTGGTTCCGATGAACGCGCTGCTGCAGCATCGCGGCCACGTGCTGCTGTCGGCCGGCCACTCGATCGCGGTGCAGAATTTCAACGAGAACCTGTCGGTGCTCGTGATGCTGTGCCTGTATGCGGTGCTGGTCTGGCTCGACGTGCCGGTCGGCGTCGTTATCGTGCTGTTCGGCACGTTCGTCTGCCTGACGATGTGGCTCGTGATGCGTCGTCACCAGGCGAACCAGCGCCAGTTCGACTCGGTCGCGCTGATCGGCGAGTCGCGGCACTGACGCTACACTTTCCGTTTCCGTCCGTCGGCGCCGGTCTTCGCACCGGCGCCTTGCCATCATGACGCACCCGATACCCAACGTCCTGACGATCGCCGGCTCCGACTCGGGCGGCGGCGCAGGCATCCAGGCCGACCTCAAGACCTTCTCCGCGCTCGGCGCGTACGGCGCGAGCGTGATCACCGCGCTGACCGCGCAGAATACGCGCGGCGTGAGCGGCGTGCACGCGCCGGACGCGGCGTTCGTGACCGCGCAGCTCGACGCGGTGTTCGACGACATCCGCATCGACGCGGTCAAGATCGGCATGCTCGCGAACGCGGCGATCGTGCATGCGGTGGCCGACGCGCTGCGGCGTTACGCGCCGCGCTTCGTCGTGCTCGATACGGTGATGATTTCCAAGAGTTCGCACGCGCTGCTCGCACCCGACGCGGTCGACGCGTTGCGCGACGTGCTGCTGCCGCTCGCGACCGTCGTCACGCCGAACCTGCCCGAAGCGGCCGCCCTGCTCGGCGACACGCCCGCGACGACCGAAGACGAGATGGTCCGGCAGGGCCAGGCGCTGCTGCAGACCGGCGCGAACGCCGTGCTGATGAAAGGCGGCCACCTGCCCGATGCGGCCGCGAGCCCCGACTGGCTCGTCGATGCGGCGCATGCCGTGCGGCTCGGCGGCACGCGCGTGCCGGTCAGCAACACGCACGGCACGGGCTGCACGTTGTCGTCGGCGATCGCCGCGCTGCTGCCGCGGCAGCCGGATCTCGAGAGTGCGGTACGCGAAGCGAAGGTCTACCTGACCGGCGCGATCGCCGCGAGCGGCCGGCTCGACGTCGGCCACGGCGTCGGCCCGGTCCATCACTTCCATCGCTGGTGGTAAGCGCCGGCTGACGCGGCGTCAGTCGTCCTGCGCGGCGAACGCCTGCGCGCGCGCCGGCCAGTCGTCCGGCACGATGAAGCCGCGCGCCGTCTCCCGCCACACACCGTCGCCGCCCTGTCGATGAACGCCGATCAGCGCGGGCGCCTGGCGCGCCGTCAGTACGGATGGCAGCGCAAGCGAATTCGCCAGCGGTTCGGGCGCGGCATCGGCCACCGCCCGCCGCGGCGCGAGCCAAGCCAGCCGCGCCAGCACGTTCCACGCCGCACCGTCGGGTTGCGCGGCCGCCCACGCCGGCCACTGCGCGTGCGTCAGCCAGAAGCCGCGCGGATGATCGGCCGCGATTTCCGCGCAGACCGGCGGCAGCGGCACACCGTGCGGATAGAACAGCCACCCCTTGATGAACATCTGCGCATCGGACGGCGCGCCGTAGCCGAGCAGCGCAAACCCGTGGCGATCGCTCAACCGCAACTGATGCTCGAGCAGCCGGCTGCGCTTGCGATCGAGGCGGTCGACGAGATTCGGACCGACGAAATCCGCGAGCGATGCGTCGCCCTCCACCGGCGCGCACAGGTAGCACTTCACGGCGAGCTCCCAGTGCAGGCGCTGCCCGCCCGGCGCATCGACGAGGAAATCGACCTCGCCGAGCGTCTTGCCGTTGCTGCGCAGCGGCAGATTGGCAGCGACGAGCCGCAGCGACGGCCCGTGCGTGAGGAAATATTCGAGCAGGCATTCGGCATAGCGTCCGAGCCGCACCGGCCGCAGCCCGTCGAGCGCACGGTGCAGCGGCTCGGGCGCGGCGTCGAGCGCGACGAGCCACGCTTCGACGGCCACCCGTTCGAGCGCATCCGACCACGGATGCGCGAGCGGCGCGCCGGGCGCCGCGGTGAGCAGGCTCGGGCTCCCGAGGAGCCAGCCCAGATCGCGGACCGCGGCATCGCGCAGCGTATCGACGAACGCGAACGCCGCGCCGTGCGTCATTGTCCGACCGGCCCGGTCGCGTCGGCGTCCCCCGCCTGCTGGAACGTATCGCGCGCAAGGCACAAGTCGGCCCACGCCTTCGACTTGTCCTGCAGGCTGCGCAGCAGGTACGCCGGGTGGTAGGTGACGATCACCGGTACGCCTTCGTACGTATGCACGCGGCCGCGCAGCGACGCGATGCTCGCGTCCGTCTTCAGCAGCGTCTGCGCGGCGAAGCGGCCGAGCGCGACAATCAGCTTCGGCTTCACGAGCGCGACCTGGCGCTGCAGGTACGGCTCGCAGCGCGCGACCTCGTCGGGTTCGGGGTTGCGATTGCCGGGCGGCCGGCACTTGATCACGTTCGCGATGTAGACGTTCTCGCCGCGTTTGAGCGCCAGCGACTGCAGCATGTTGTCGAGCAGCTTGCCGGCCTGGCCGACGAACGGTTCGCCCTGCTTGTCGCCGAGCTGCACGTACTGTTTCAGGTACGCGCTCGCGTCATCGAGCTTCTTCTGCTGGATCTTGATCAGCGCGAGCGCCATCAGCGGCGTCGGGTCCTTCGAGTCGAGCTTGCGCATC
>NZ_VWWG01000095.1:0-26628 GCF_011753085.1 Burkholderia sp. Tr-862 | reverse complement strand
CCGCACCGGGTTCGGCGGCGAAGGGCGGCAAGGCCGGCAAGGGCGCGGCGCCGCACACGGGCGCCGCGGCGGAAGCCGGCGCGACCGCGCTGTACGAGAACCTCACGACGTGGAACTTCGGCAAGCTCCCCGAGCTGCTGGAGATCCGCCGGCGCGGCCAGACGCTGTACGGCTATCCGGCACTCGTCGATCGCGGCACGCATTGCGACGTGGAGGTGTTCGACTCGCCGGAGGAGGCCGCGCGGATTCACCGGGCCGGCTTGCGGCGGCTGTTCGCGCTGCAATTGAAGGAGCCGATCAAGTTCCTCGAGAAGAACCTGCCGGGGCTGCGCGAGATGGCGATGCAGTACATGTCGCTCGGCACGCAGGACGAGCTGCGCGACCAGCTGATCGACACGGCGCTCGACCGCGCGTGCCTGCAGGATCCGCTGCCCGACGACGACGCGAGCTTCCATGCGCGCCGCGACGAGGGCCGGAGCCGCCTGAACCTGCTCGCGCAGGAGATCGCGCGGCTGGTCGGGCAGATCCTCGCCGAATACGCGGGGCTCGTGAAGAAGCTCGCGCAGGCGAAGCCGTTCGCGCAGGCCTACGCGGATCTCCAGCAGCAGCTCGCGGCGCTGGTCGGCAAGCGCTTCGTGATCGACACACCTTACACGCAGCTTGCGCACTTCCCGCGCTACCTGAAGGGCATCGCGTTGCGGATCGACAAGCTGAAGGCCGACCCGGCGCGCGACGCGAAGCAGTCCGGCGAGCTGCTGCCGCTCGTGCAGCAGTACCAGCGCGCGGTGTCGCAGCGCGGCGGCGTCGCCGATCCGCGGCTCGCGGAATTCCGCTGGTTGCTGGAAGAATTGCGAATTTCGCTGTTCGCGCAGGAACTGCGCACGCCGATGCCTGTCTCTGTCAAGCGTCTGCACAAGGTGTGGGAGTCGATGCAGCGCTAGCGCCACGGCGGCCCGCCGGCCCCGCGCCGGCTGCCGGCCGCGGCCGCCCCGTGGGGCCTGCCGCAGTCGGCCGCACCGTCGCCGCGGCATGCGTCGATGTGGCGCAACCCGGGCTTGCGTCAACCGGCGGGGCCGGTCGAACGTTCTACAATGACTGCTGTTCCACGACGTGAGTCTTCATGCGCACTTTCCTTTCCCTCGGCCGCGCACTCGCGCTGGCCGCCGCCGTGCTGGCGCCGGCCGCACACGCGAATAACGTGATCATCCTCAACTCGGCCGAAGCGACGCTTTCCCTGATCGACCAGCAGACCCGCGAGGTCGTCTCCACGCTGCCGACCGGCAAGGAGCCGCACCATTTGATGGCGACGCCCGACAATTCGTCGCTGATCGTCGCAAATTCGATCTCGAACAGCCTGATGTTCCTCGATCCGAAGACGGGCAAGCTGCAGCGCACCGTCGAAGGGATCGACGATCCGTACCAGCTCGGCTTCTCGCCCGACCGCAAGTGGTTCGCGGCGGCGGGGCTGCGGCTCGACCGCGTCGACATCTACAGCTACGACGGCCACGACGTGCACCTCGCGAAGCGCGTGCCGCTGGCGGTGATGCCGAGCCACCTCGCGTTCACGAAGGACAGCAAGACGCTGCTCGTGTCGCTGCAGGTGTCCGGCGAGATCGCGGCGATCGACCTGCCGACGCAGACGGTCAAGTGGAAGATGAAGGTCGGCAAGGTGCCGGCCGGCCTGTGGCTCACGCCGGACGACAAGTTCCTGCTGGTCGGGATGACCGGCGCGGATTACGTCGCGGTCGTCGACTGGCGCAACCAGAAGGTCGTCAAGCAGATCTACACGGGCAAGGGCGCGCACAACTTCCGCTCGCTCGCCGACGGCACGCACGTCGCCGTCACGAACCGGGTCGCGAACACGATCAGCATCCTCGACGAGAACACCCTCACCAACGTCGGCGACATCACCGGCCTGCTGCCGGGGCCGGACGACATGGAGCTGTCGGCCGACAAGAAGACGCTGTGGGTGACGTTCCGCTTCGCGAAGAAGGTCGGTATCATCGATCTGGCATCGCGCAAGCTGGTGCAGACGATCGCCGTCGGCCGTTCGCCGCACGGGATCTACTTCTACGACCGCGCGCCGTGGAAGGCTGCAAACGGCGCGTGACGGGCGGAGGCGAACGATGCTGCACCTGATCGATGCGTTCGTGTCGGACATCCAGACCTGGCTGTACGTCGACGTCGTGCAGCCGCTCCTCTTCAAGTTCAACCTGATGGACTATGACGAGGACACCTACGACGCGCTGTATTGGGTGATCATCGGCGCGCTGCAGATGGTGCTGATGTTCGCGCTGCTGCGCCCGCTCGAGGCGCTCGCGCCCGTCGAGCGCTGGAAGAACCGCCGCGCGGTGCGGGTCGACGTGATCTACACGGCGATCTCGAAGCTCGGCATCTATGCGCTGTTCTTCTTCTTCGCGCTGCAGCCGGTGTTCGACAAGTTCCAGTCGTGGCTGCGCCTGCACGGCGTCGCGAACTTCAACCTCGACTATCTGTGGCCCGGCGTGACCTCGCAGCCGATCGTCGCGTTCGCGATCTACCTTGTCGTGCTCGACTTCGCCGGCTACTGGTATCACCGCTGGCAGCACAAGTTCGGCATCTGGTGGGAGCTGCACGCGGTCCATCACAGCCAGCGGCAGATGTCGCTGTGGTGCGACGACCGCAACCACCTGCTCGACGACGTGCTCCAGTCGTGCTTCTTCGCCGCGATCGCGCTCGTGATCGGCGTGACGCCGTCGCAGTTCGTCGTGCTGACCGCGGTCACCAACTTCCTGCAGAGCATCCAGCATACGAATGCGCGACTGTCGTTCGGCCGGCTCGGCGAGCGCCTGCTCGTGAGCCCGACCTTCCACCGGCGCCACCATGCGGTCGGCTACGGCCATGAAGGCACCAAGTACGGCTGCAACTTCGGCGTGCTGTTCCCGTGGTGGGACGTCATGTTCGGCACCGCGTCGTGGAACCGCACGGTCGAGCCGACCGGCATCCGCGAGCAGGTCGAGGGCGTGTCCTACGGCGACGGCTTCTGGGCGCAGCACGGCCTCGCGTTCGTGCGGATCTTCCGGCGCCTCGTTCCCGCGAAGCGCGGCGCGGCGTCGGCCTGACCTCGTCACCGTCCCGTTGAACCGCTTCCCAACACGGCCCGCATGCGCTTTGGCGCATGCGGGCCGTGTGGTTTATCCTTTCCCCGTTTTTCTCCGTCGATACAGGTTCGCATGAACGACTTGCTGCGCTCCTTCATCCGGGCGTTCGCCAGCGCGCTGCACCCGCGCATGCTGTGGCTGACCCTGATGCCGTTCGTCGTCTCGGCGCTGCTGTGGGGCGTCTTGCTGTGGTTCTCGTGGCAGGCGCTGATCGATGCCGCGCGCGGCGCGCTCGACGGCTTCGTGCTGACCGCCGCGCTGTACCGCGCGTTCGACGCGATCGGGATGTCGCAGCTGCATGCGGTCGTCGCGCCGTTCGTCGTCGTGTCGCTCGCGATTCCGCTGATCGTGCTGACCGTGCTGCTGCTGATCGCGACGATCTCGATGCCCGTCGTGATCAAGCACCTGTCGAACCGACAGTTCGCCGCGCTCGAGGCAAAGCGGGGCGGCACATTCCTCGGCAGCGCGGTCAATTCGCTCGGCGCGGCGCTCGTCGGGGTCGTGCTGCTCGTCGTCACGATCCCCCTGTGGCTGATTCCGCCGTTCTTCGCGCTGCTGCCGCCCGTGATCTGGGGCTGGCTCACGTACCGCGTGATGACCTACGACGCGCTCGCCCAGCACGCGAGCCGCGACGAGCGCCGCGCGCTCGTGCGGCAGCATCGCTGGCCGCTGATCGGCATCGGCGTCGCGACCGGGCTGCTCGGCACCGTGCCGACCTTCGTGTGGGTGTCGTCGGTCTGGATGATGGTGCTGTTTCCGTTCGTGGCGGCGGCCATGATCTGGGTTTACGCTTTCATCCTGGTCTTCTCGGCGCTGTGGTTCGGGCACTATTGCCTGCGCGCGCTGGACGACCTGCGCGCGAGTTCGCGCGCCACCGCAATCGACATGGGGCAGGCATGAGCATCGGCATCATCATCATCGGCGACGAAATCCTTTCGGGCCGCCGACAGGACAAGCATCTGGCGAAGGTCATCGAACTGCTCGGCGCGCGCGGCCTCGCACTCGACTGGGCCGAATACGTCGGCGACGATCCGGCGCGGATCACCGCCACGCTCGCACGCGCGATCGCGTCCGGCGACATCGTGTTTTCCACGGGCGGCATCGGCGCGACGCCGGACGACCATACGCGCCAGTGCGCCGCCGCCGCGCTCGGCGTGCCGCTCGCGCTGCATCCGGAAGCGAAGGCGCTGATTTCGGAGCGCATCCGCGAGACGCATACCGATCCGGCCACGCCGGTCGATTTCGATTCGCCGGAAAACCGACATCGTTTCAACATGGGCGTGTTTCCGGTGGGCGCGACGATCATCCCGAACGGCTATAACCGGATTCCCGGTTTCTCGGTCGGCGATCTCCATTTCGTGCCCGGCTTCCCGGTGATGGCGTGGCCGATGATCGAATGGGTGCTCGATACGAAGTACCAGCATCTCCATCATGTGACGCCGCACGCGGAGCGCTCGCTGTTCGTGTTCGAACTGCCCGAATCGACGTTGACGCCGCTGATGGAGAACATCGAGCGCGACTTCCCGGGCGTGCGCGTCTTCAGCCTGCCGAGCGTGGGCGACGCGGAGCGCGGTGGCATCTACGCGCGCCGGCATATCGATCTCGGCGTGAAGGGCGAGCCGGAAGCGGTCGCGGCCGCGTTCGTGAAGCTGCGCGAAGGCGTGCATCTGCTCGGCGGCGATGTTGTCGAGCCGGATGCGCCGCGCGCCTGAACGGCCCGCGATCATTCACGCAAACAGGCCGCGCAAAAACCACGGGCCGCGCAACGCGGCCCGTCATCGGGATGTCATCGCCCGGCTCGACGATGTGGCAGTCGGGCGTGCCTGAACGGATGCGCGCTCAGGCGCCGATCCACGGCAGTTTCCGGAAGCACCAGCCGTCGACCGTCTTGCGGTGGCCCTCGGCGTCCTTGCCGCCCTCGAAGCCTTCGAGCAGGTCGAACGCCTTCGTGAAGCCGGCCTGTGACGACGCGACCGCGGCGAGCTTCGAGCGCGCGGCGCTGCGGCACAGGAACAGGATGGGCGTATCGGCCGGGAGGGCCGCCTTCAGTTCGTTGACAAATTCGGCGTTCGGCACGCCGCCCGGGTAGCGCGTCCATTCGAGGTGCAGGTACTGGCCGTCGCCGACGAGCGGGCGGCCGATCCAGTCGAGCTCGGCGCGGGTGCGCACGTCGACGAGGCGCGCCGACGGGTCGAGCTGCAGCAGTTCGAATGCCTCGACCGGCAGCAGCGCGCCGGCATAGTTGAGCGCGCCTTGGGTGCGGCGTTCTTCGGCCTTCGCGTAAAGCTGGTCGAGCGTACTCATGGCGGGAGGTCTCCGTATGGTTCGGTCAAACGAACATTCTAGCGCGGCGCCGCCGCGCGGATGTGCGCATAGCCTGCCGCGCATGCACCGCCCCGTGCTCACCAAAAGAGTGCAGAATGGTGCGCATGCACCAGAATGATTCCGCCGCGCCGGCGTCTCTCATCGATTGCACCATATCGGTGCGATCCCGCGAGCACCGGTGCGGCGCCCGGCCCCGGAATCGCGCAGCAGGGCCCCGCAGTGGCGCGGGCTGGCGCGATTCATGTCGCTTCTGTGTATGGTTGGCACGGAAGCTGCTATATAGAATTCGGTCGACCCGGGGCGCGCTGCGCCAAAGCCAGACTCCGGGCAGCTCGATAAACGAGGCGGTTCCCAGTCCGCCGGAATTGTTCAATCAGGAGAAGAGGTTATGAGTAAAACCGTCGCCGACGTCATGCAGCTCGTGAAGGACGAGGACGTCAAGTTTGTCGATTTCCGCTTCACGGATACGCGCGGCAAGGAACAGCACGTGTCGGTGCCGGTTTCGGCGTTTGACGAAGACAAGTTCGAAAGCGGCCATGCATTCGACGGCTCGTCGATCGCCGGCTGGAAGGGCATCGAGGCGTCGGACATGCTGCTCATGCCGGACCCGAGCGCCGCCTTCGTCGACCCGTTCTATGAAGAGTCGACCCTCGTGCTGACCTGCGACGTGGTCGAGCCGGCCGACGGCAAGGGCTACGAGCGCGATCCGCGTTCGCTCGCGAAACGCGGCGAAGCGTACCTGAAGAGCACGGGCATCGGTGACACGGCCTACTTCGGTCCGGAACCGGAATTCTTCATTTTCGACTCGGTCCAGTGGAACACGGACATGTCGGGCTGCTTCGTGAAGATCAACTCGGAAGAAGCACCGTGGTCGGCAGGCAAGGAATTCGAAGGCGGCAACACGGGCCATCGTCCGGGCACGAAGGGCGGTTACTTCCCGGTCGCGCCGGTCGACACGTTCCAGGACATGCGTTCGGAAATGTGCCTGCTGCTCGAACAGCTCGGCATCCCGGTCGAAGTGCACCACCACGAAGTGGCGGGCCAGGGCCAGAACGAAATCGGCACGAAGTTCTCGACGCTGGTTCAGCGCGCCGACTGGACGCAATGGTCGAAGTACATCATCCATAACGTCGCGCACTCGTACGGCAAGACGGCGACGTTCATGCCGAAGCCGGTCGTCGGCGACAACGGTTCGGGCATGCACGTTCACCAGTCGCTCTGGAAGGACGGCCAGAACCTGTTCGCGGGTAACGGCTATGCCGGCCTGTCGGAACTGGCGCTGTTCTACATCGGCGGCATCATCAAGCACGCCCGTGCACTGAACGCGATCACGAACCCGACGACGAACTCGTACAAGCGTCTGGTCCCGCACTTCGAAGCACCGGTCAAGCTCGCTTACTCGGCGCGTAACCGTTCGGCATCGATCCGCATTCCGCACGTGTCGAACCCGAAGGGTCGCCGTATCGAAACGCGCTTCCCGGATCCGATGGCGAACCCGTACCTGTGCTTCACGGCGCTGATGATGGCCGGCCTCGACGGGATCCAGAACAAGATCCATCCGGGCGAAGCCGCGGACAAGAACCTGTACGACCTGCCGCCGGAAGAGGATGCAAAGATCCCGACCGTCTGCGCGGGCCTCGACCAGGCACTGGAAGCGCTCGACAAGGATCGCGAGTTCCTGACGCGTGGTGGCGTGTTCACCGACAGCATGCTCGATGCGTACCTCGCGCTGAAGGAGCAGGAGCTGGCGAAGTTCCGCATGACGACGCATCCGATCGAGTTCGAGATGTACTACTCGCTGTAATCGGCGATGGCGCTTCGAGTGAGCGCCGTCATGCCGGTTCGTTCCCGTCGCGCGGCCTGCGGCGGGAACCGCGGAGTCTGAAAGGGGACGGCGTCCAGCCGTCCCTTTTTTGTTCCGCAAATTTTCATGTTCCCACCCGGTGAGGCGCGACGATACGCAAGATGGCTCTCAAGAATCTGATCAAGGCGAAGACGGGGCAGCCCGAGCGACTGACGGAAGACGAGCGGCTCGCGCGCTCGGGCCTGCTTGCGGGGCTGGAAGCACTGCCGACGGTCGTGATCGTGCTCGACCGCAAGACGCTCAGGGTTGCGTTCGCGAACCCGTCCGCGGAGGCGATGCTCGACATCTCTCGGCGGCAGCTCGCGCAGCGGCCGTGGGGCGAGATTTTTCCGAACGCGAACGAGCTCGCGTCGACGATCACCGCGATCGGCCAGCAGCGCTTTCACGCAACGCATCTCGACACGGTGCTCGACCGTCCCGGTCACGAGGCGCTGCACGTGCATGCGATCGTCGGCTTCCTCGAGACCGCGCCCGATTTCGTGCTCGTCGAACTGTTCGAGAACGAACGGCAGTCGCGCACCGATCGCGAGGAACGGATCCACGACCTGACCGCGGTCAACAAGCAACTGATCCGCAATCTCGCGCACGAGATCAAGAACCCGCTCGGCGGCATTCGCGGCGCAGCCCAGCTGCTCGAATTCGAGCTGAGCGAGCGTGAGCGCGGCGAGTTGCGCGAATACACGCAGGTGATCATCAAGGAGTCCGACCGCCTGCAGACGCTCGTCGACCGGTTGCTGGAGCCGCACCGGCATCCGCACATCGTCGGCGACGTGAACATTCATGAAGTGTGCGAACGCGTGCGCGCGGTGATGCTCGCGGAATTTCCGCGCGGGCTCACGATCGAGCGCGACTACGACGTCAGCGTGCCCGACCTGCGCGGCGACAAGGAGCAGTTGATCCAGGCGCTGCTGAACATCGTGCGCAACGCCGCGCAGGCGCTGCGCGAACGGATCGCGCAGGGCGACGCGAAGATCGAGCTGCGCACGCGCGTCGCGCGCAAGGTGACGGTCGCGAAGCGCCTGTACAAGTTGGCACTGGACTTGCATGTAGTCGATAACGGGCCCGGCATTCCGGAAGAGATCCGTGACCGGATCTTCTATCCGCTGGTGTCCGGGCGCGACGACGGCAGCGGACTCGGCCTCACGCTCGCGCAGACGTTCGTGCAGCAGCACGACGGGATGATCGAGGTCGACAGCCGGCCCGGACGTACCGAATTTCAGATCCTGCTGCCGCTCGACCATTGAGCGGCGGCATGGCAATTCACCGGATTCACCAATATCTGACCGACCTATGAAGCCGATCTGGATAGTAGACGACGACCAATCGATCCGTTGGGTGCTCGAAAAGGCACTCGCGCGGGACAGCTTCGCGACGAAGAGCTTCGCAAACGTGCGCGACGCGCTGGCCGCGCTCGACCACGAGACGCCGCAGGTGCTCGTATCCGACATCCGGATGCCGGGCGGCTCCGGCCTCGAGTTGCTGCAGGCGGTGCACGAGCGTCTGCCGGACCTGCCCGTCATCATCATGACGGCGTTCTCCGATCTCGACAGCGCCGTCGCGGCGTTCCAGGGCGGCGCGTTCGAATATCTCGCGAAGCCGTTCGACGTCGACAAGGCGGTCGAGCTGATCCGCCGCGCGGTCGAGGAAAGCCTGCGCGGCGGCGCGCCGCAGGACGAGCGCGTGGCCGAAGCGCCCGAGATGCTCGGCCAGGCGCCCGCGATGCAGGACATGTTCCGCGCGATCGGCCGCCTGTCGCATTCGGCCGCGACCGTGCTGATCACCGGCGAATCGGGCACCGGCAAGGAGCTCGTCGCGCGGGCGCTGCACCGGCACAGCCCGCGGGCGAACGGACCGTTCATCGCGCTGAACACCGCGGCGATTCCGAAGGACCTGCTCGAATCCGAACTGTTCGGCCATGAGCGCGGCGCGTTCACCGGCGCGCAGACGACGCGCCAGGGCCGCTTCGAACAGGCCGAGAACGGCACGCTGTTCCTCGACGAAATCGGTGACATGCCGTTCGACCTGCAGACACGCCTGTTGCGCGTGCTGTCGGACGGGCAGTTCTACCGGGTCGGCGGCCACAACCCGCTGCGCGCGAACGTGCGCGTGATCGCCGCGACGCACCAGAATCTCGAGGCGCGCGTGCGGCAGGGGCTGTTCCGCGAGGATCTTTACCACCGGCTCAACGTGATCCGGCTGCGGCTGCCGCCGCTGCGCGAACGCAGCGAGGACATCGCGCTGCTCACGCGCCACTTCCTGCAGAAGAGCGCGCGCGACCTCGGCGTCGAGCCCAAGCGCGTGTCCGACGACGCGCTTGCGTACCTGACGTCGTTGTCGTTCCCCGGCAACGTGCGGCAGCTCGAGAATCTCGCGAACTGGCTGACCGTGATGGCACCCGCGCAGACGGTCGAGATCAAGGACCTGCCGCCGGACCTCGTGCCGGCAGGTGCGCCGGTGACTGCGACGGCCGATGGCATGGATGCGCACGGCGGCGCGAGCCTCGGCGGTGGCGACGGGCTGCGCGTGCAGCCGGCGGCCGGTGCGGCGCCGTTGACGTCGGCGCCCGTCGCGGCCGCGCCGAACGGCGCGCCGGCCGGTTATCCGATGTGGGAAAACGGGCTGCGCACCGAAGTCGCGCGGCTGTTGCGCGAAAACTCGGCCGACGTGATGGACGAGCTCGCGCGCCGCTTCGAGGCGGCCGTGATCCGCGAGGCGCTCGACTTCACGCGCGGCCGCAAGGTCGAGGCGGCGGAGCGGCTCGGCATCGGCCGCAACACGATCACGCGCAAGATCCAGGAACTGCACCTGGAGCCTTGAGCCTCCGTCGCGGCATGCGCGGGCATCGCGCATGCCGCGATCGGACATAATCTCGGTTTGCCGTCACGTGCGATCCGTCATGTCCGATTCCTTCCGCTGGCCCGCCGGGGCCGATCCTTTCCGTTTTCTCGAATCGCTCGACAGCAAGCGCGCCCGCGCGTGGGTCGACGAGCAGAACGCGCGCACGCGTGTCGCGCTGCGCGACGACGATGCGTATCGCGCGCTCACCGCGCGGCTCGCGCAGGCGTATCTGCCGCGCGAACGCCCGGTGATTCCGACCCGCTGGCGCGAGTGGGCGTACGACCTGTGGCAGGACGATCTCCACCCGAAGGGACTGTGGCGCCGCGCGCGCTGGGACGACTGGCGCGCGGGCCGGCCCGACTGGGAAACGCTGCTCGACGTCGATGCGCTCGGTGCGCAAGAGGGTGAGTCTTGGGTGTTCGAGCAGGACTCGATCCTGTATCCGGACGGCGACCGCGCGCTGCTGTCGCTGTCACCGGGCGGCGCCGACGCGGTCGTCGTGCGCGAGTTCGATCTCGTGCAGCGCCGTTTCGTCGACGACGGGTTCACGATCGACGAGCCGGGGCATCACACGATCGGCTGGATCGACCGCGATACCGTCTACGTGAGCTGGGACCGCGGCGAAGCGCATGCGACCGCGGCCGGCTATCCGTACGACGCGCGCCGCTGGGTACGCGGCACGCCGCTTGCCGATGCGCCGGTCGTGTTTCGCGGCGAACCCGACGACATCAGCGCGGGCGCGGCGTTCGATCCGATCGACGGCCGCCACGTCGCGTGGCGCAGCGTGGATTTCTTCGACGCACACGCGTACTGGCTGAACGACGCGGGCGAGTGGGTGCGCTACGACGTGCCGACGCATGTCGAGGTCGGCTTCTGGGAGGGCTGGCTCGTGCTGGAGCCGCGACTCGACTGGGACTGCGGTGGCGTGCGTCACGCGGGCGGCTCGCTGCTCGCGATCCGTGAGCAGGCGTTCCTCGCCGGCGCGCGTGAACTCACGACGCTGTTCGAACCGCGGCCGTCGACGTCCGCGTGCACGTGGACGCATACCCGCACGATGCTGATCGCGAGCTGGCTCGACGACGTGCAAAACCGCACGATGCTGTGGCAGCCGCGCCAGGGCGAGGACGGTGCATGGACGTGGCACGCGCGGCCGTTCGAGTGGCCGGGCGACGCGCAAGTCGACGTCGAGCCGGTCGAGTCGACGCTGAACGACGACGTGTACGTGGACGTCGACACCTATCTCGATCCTCCCGAATGCTGGCTTGCCGATCTGGCCGATCGCGCGGCCGATGCAGCGTCGCGCCGTGTGCTGCTCGACCGGCCGCCGGTGCGCTTCGACGCGGCCGGGCTCGTCGTGCGTCGCGCCAATGCCCGCTCGCGCGACGGCACGGTGGTGCCGTACACGCTGATCGGGCCGCGTGACGCACTCGATGGGGTGGATCACCCCGACGGCGTCACCCGCGTCGCGCGACCCTGCCTGCTGTCAGGCTACGGCGGCTTCGCGATTCCGAACCTGCCGGGCTATAGCGATGCACTGGGCATCGCATGGCTCGAACGCGGCGGCGTCGCGGTGTTCGCGCACATCCGCGGCGGCGGCGAATTCGGGCCGGGCTGGCACGTCGACGCGCAGCGCGAGCATCGGCAGCGTGCGTTCGACGACTTCATCGCGGTGGCCGAGGATCTGATCCGCAGCGGCGTGACCACGGCCGCGCAGCTCGGCATCGAGGGCGGCAGCAACGGCGGGCTGCTGGTCGGCGCGTGCATGGTGCAGCGTCCGGAGCTGTTCGGTGCGGTGCTGTGCCGCGTGCCGTTGCTCGACATGCGGCGCTATCCGAAGCTGCATGCGGGCGCCGCATGGCTCGACGAATACGGCGATCCGGACGATTCGCGCGAGGGCGCGGCGCTGGCCGCCTACTCGCCGTATCACCGCGTGCGCGAAGGTGTCGTGTATCCGCCGCTGTTGCTGACGACGTCGACGCGCGACGACCGCGTGCATCCCGCGCATGCGCGCAAGATGGCCGCGCGCATGCATGCGCTCGGACACGAACGGGTGTGGTACTGGGAGAACACGGACGGCGGCCACGGCAGCGCCGACGATCTGGAGCGTGCCGAAGCGGATGCGGCGGAATTCGGCTTTCTGTGGGCCCATCTCGGGCCCCCGCCCGCACCCGCGCGCGGTTGAGCGCGGGCATGAGCGGGCAGGGTGCTCAGCAGACGACCGCGACGACGGGCGTATGGTCGGAAGGCTGTTCCCACGTGCGCGGGAGGCGGTCGACTTCGCACGACGTGCAGTTGGAGGCGAGCGCCGGCGACAGCAGGATGTGGTCGATGCGCAGCCCCGCGTTGCGGCGGAACGCGAGCATCCGGTAGTCCCACCACGTGAAGGTCTTCTCGGGCTGCTCGAAACGGCGGAACGCGTCGACGAAGCCGAGCTCGAGCAGCTTCGCGAAGTGCGCGCGCTCCTGCGGCGACACGAGGTTCTGGCCTTCCCATTTCGCCGGATCGTGCACGTCGCGGTCTTCCGGCGCGATGTTGTAGTCGCCGAGCAGCGCGAGCTTCGGATAGCGCTGCAGCTCGGCGCTCAGCCACGCATGCAGTGCGTCGAGCCACTGCATCTTGTAGACGAACTTGTCGGAGTCGGGCGACTGGCCGTTCGGGAAATAGGCGGACACGATGCGCACGCCTTCGACCGTCACGGCGATCACGCGCTGCTGCGGATCGTCGAAGCCGGGGATATTGCGCACGACGTCCGATTCGTCGACGGCGAGCGTGTCGCGCACGAGGATCGCGACGCCGTTGTAGGTCCGCTGGCCCGTGAACCAGCTGCGGTAGCCGATGGCCTCGAGATCGGCGCGCGGATATTTCTCGTCCGGCAGCTTCAGTTCCTGCAGGCACAGCACGTCGGTTCCGCTGTGCGCGATCCAGTCGAGCACATGCTGCTTGCGGACGTTGAGCGAGTTGACGTTCCAGGTGGCGATTTTCATGAACGGGAATGCGTGCGGGGTGAATGCGAAGGCCGCCATCTTACCGCGAGCACGGTGGCGCGAACGCGCGCGACACGCGATGCGAAGCACGCACCGCGCATCGCGATATCGACGACCCGCGAAGAAATTGTGACAAAGGTGTTGACGTGAGTGCTTCCTCACCCTATAATTTATTTCTCTGACGCGGGGTGGAGCAGTCTGGCAGCTCGTCGGGCTCATAACCCGAAGGTCGTAGGTTCAAATCCTACCCCCGCAACCAAGCACACCAGACGATGTGCAGCGCATATGACCGATGCGCGCTTCGTCGACAGGAACCCGGCCTCGTGCCGGGTTTTTTGTTTTCAGCATCCGAATGTCATTTCGGCGCGCCGGGGCTCCCCGGCAGGAAGCCGTTCTCGATCAGATAAGTCGATGTGTTGACGAGCGTGGCCCGCGCGTTCGGCGTGCCGGTCAGCGCCGCGCATTTGTCCTTGCCGGTATTCAGCCGGATCGACCGTTCGGTCGTCGGGTAGTCGACCTCCTTCAGATAGAAATGCGGCAGCGACGTCGTATAGCGTACGTACGGCACGCACGGCCGCTGCATCGGGTCGCTCGACGCGCCGTTGAACGGGAAGAACTCATCGAACACGGAAGCGCTGTTCGACAGTCCGCCCCAGTCTGCCGGCACCGCGATGCTGCCGGTCGGTGTCGTGACGCCGGTTGCGACGTCCGTGATGAAGCCTTCGATGGTCGAGCGTCCGTCGGCGCGATCGGCCTGCGCATGGACGATTTGCAGCCGGTAGGCATGGCCCGTTTTCCAGGCATAGCCGATCGAGCACGAGGTGCCCGAGCCGCCGTCGGCACCGCCGCGGCAATTCGCCGACAGGGGCGTCGTGCCGGCGCCGAACGCGCTGAAGATCACGACGTTGGTGCTTTGGGTGCGCGGCTGGATGCCGGTATAGATCGGGTGGCTGCCATGTTCGGACCACACCTGGGTGGCCCAGTAGTAACTGGCGTTGATATTGGTCGGCACGACCTCGGGCGTGATGTCCCACGTGAGGCGATCGAAACCGCCGTTGGGCGTCGTCGGGGCCGACGCGCGGATAGTGGGGTCGGCGTGTGCGCCGAGCATGGTCGACATGGCGAGCATCGCAGCGACCGCGGACTTGAGTCGTTTCATGTTCCGGTTTCCTGTTGGTGGAAAAGAGACCGCACGAGCAGCACCGATTGCGGCCATGCCGCTCGCATACCAATTTGCGCCCACTTTATTACCAATGGATAACCAGTTGAATCGGCCAGACCGTGCGAGACGCGCCGCCTAATTCGTGGACCGTTCCCGCCAGCCCCGTGCCGCGGGCGAGAGCGAGGCGTCGCGCGCGAGGCGATGCGACGGGCAAGATAGTGTTTCCCGCCGCGTGGAAGAATCCGGCCATCAAATCGCGGTGAGGGTTGCCGGCGGGCGCGCCGGCCTCCGGCCGAGGTCCGCCGCGCGACGGCGCGTGGTGGTCAGCCCGCCGCCCACTCGACCGCCGCCTTCGCATGCAGCGCGGTCGTATCGAATACGGGCAGCGGCGAATCGTCCGCGCCGATCAGCAGCGTGATTTCCGTGCAGCCGAGAATCACGGCTTGCGCGCCCCGTTTCGCCAGTTCGTCGATGATCGCCACGTAGGTTGCGCGCGATGCCGCATCGATCACGCCGTGACACAGCTCGTCGTAGATGATCCGGTGCACGTCGCCGCGCGCGGCTTCGTCCGGCACCAGCACGTCGAGGCCGAACTTGTCGCCCAGACGCTCCGCATAGAACGGCAATTCCATCGTGTAGCGCGTGCCGAGCAGCGCGACGCGCTCGACGCCCGCGGCGCGCAGCGCGGCGCCGGTCGGATCGGCGATGTGCAGGAACGGCAGCGCCACCGCCGCTTCGATCGCGCCGTGAACGCGGTGCATCGTGTTGGTCGTCAGCACGACGAGATCGGCGCCGGCCGCTTCGAGCTGACGCGCGGCGTCAGCCATCCGTTCGCCGAGCGCGACCCAGTCCTGCGCGCGCTGCAGCGCTTCGATCTCGGCGAAATCCACCGTGACCAGCACGCTCTTTGCGTTGTGATGGCCGCCGTGCAGCGCCTTCGAATGGCGATTGATCATCCGGTAGTACTCCGCCGACGATTCCCAGCTCATCCCGCCGATCAGTCCGATCGTCTTCATCCGTCACCTGTGCGTTTCGTATGTCGTGGCAGACGAGTATAGGGGCCGCCCCGTGCGCGCGGCGGTACGATCCGTGCGAAGCGCACCGGTACGGGCCGACCGAACGCGGCAGTACGCGACAGTTGAAACCGGCACTGTGTTTTTGTACAGTATCGGCACCGTGAATCCGACCATCATCCCGCCTGCCGATCCTCCGCGCGAGCCGCCGCCTGGCGATGCGCCGCCGCGCGTGCGCAAGATCATCCACTGCGACTGCGACTGCTTTTACGCGTCGGTGGAGATGCGCGACGACCCGTCGCTGCGCAACCGGCCGCTCGCGGTCGGCGGCCGGCCCGACCAGCGCGGCGTGATCGCGACCTGCAACTACGAGGCGCGGCGCTACGGCGTGCATTCGGCGATGTCGTCGGCGCTGGCGATGCGCAAGTGTCCGGACCTGCTGATCCTGCCGTCCGCGATGGACAAGTACCGCGCGGCGTCGCGGCAGATCATGGCGATCTATCGCGACTACACGCACGACGTCGAGCCGCTGTCGCTCGACGAGGCTTATCTCGACGTCAGCGGTTCCGAACTGTGCCAGGGCAGCGCGACGCTGATTGCACGGGAGATCCGCCAGCGTGTGTACGACACGGTGGGCGTGACGGTGTCGGCGGGCGTCGCGCCGAACAAGTTCATCGCAAAGATCGCGTCCGACTGGAACAAGCCCGACGGCCTGTTCGTCGTGCGCCCGCATGAAGTCGATGCGTTCGTCGCGGCGCTGCCGGTGCGCAAGCTGCACGGCGTCGGCAAGGTGACGGCCTCGCGGCTCGACCGGCTCGGCATCCAGACCTGCGCGCAGTTGCGCGACTGGTCGCTGATCGACCTGCATCGCGACTTCGGCGCGTTCGGTCGACGGCTGTACCAGCTGGCGCGCGGGATCGACGAGCGGCCGGTGCAGGCCGACCAGGAGCGCAAGTCGGTCAGCGTCGAGACGACCTATGTGACCGACCTGACGACGCTCGAACAATGCGCGGACGAAATCCGCCGCCTCGTCGTGCAGCTCGACGCGCGGATCGCGCGTGCGGGTGCGGTGCGGGCGATCCGCAAGCTGTACGTGAAGATCCGCTTCGCCGATTTCCAGCGCACGACGGTCGAATGCGTGGCCGACGCGACGAATGCGCAGACGGCGGTCACGCTGCTCGCGAAGGGGCTGCAGCGGCGCGCGCAGGCCGTGCGGCTGCTGGGCGTCGGCGTGCGCATCGACGAGGACACGGCCGAGCGGCACGGGCAGTTCTCCTTGTTCGACGATGAAGCCGACCGTGCCGACGACGCCGGTAACGCCGACGCAGCCGATGCCAACGCCGCCAACGACGAAACGCCCGCGCCATGAAAAAAGGCACCGCCGAAGCGGTGCCTTCCGATGCAGCCGGACGAGCCGGCCAGCGCGTGCTCAGTGCGCGGGGGAGGTCATCCCGTTGTGGCGCAGCAGCGCGTCGATTTCCGGCTCGCGGCCGCGGAACGCCTTGAACGAATCCATCGCCGGGCGGCTGCCGCCGACTTCGAGGATTTCGCGGCGATAGCGCGTGCCGGTCGCCGCGTCGAGCACGCTGCCGCCTGCGGCGGCCGCTTCCTCGAATGCCGCGTACGCGTCGGCCGACAGCACCTCGGCCCACTTGTAGCTGTAATAGCCGGCCGCATAGCCGCCTGCGAAGATGTGGCTGAACGTGTTCGGCCAGCGCGAGAACGCTGCCTGCGGGATCACGTGGTAGCGCTCGTTGATCTCGCGCGCGAACGCGTTCACGCCGGTCGCGCCGGCCGGGTCGAAGTCGACGTGCAGCAGCATGTCGAACATCGAGAACACGATCTGGCGCAGCGTGCCGAGGCCGCTCTGGAAGTTCTTCGCGGCGATCATCTTGTCGAACAGCTCGCGCGGCAGCGCGGCGCCGGTATCGATGTGCGACGACATCGACGACAGGACGTCCCATTCCCAGCAGAAGTTTTCCATGAACTGCGACGGCAGCTCGACCGCATCCCATTCGACACCGTTGATGCCCGACACGCCGAGCTCATCGACGCGCGTGAGCATGTGATGCAGCCCGTGGCCGAATTCATGGAACAGCGTGATGACTTCGTCGTGCGTGAAGCACGCGGGCTTGCCGCCGACCGGCGCCGAGAAGTTGCAGGTCAGGTACGCGACCGGCGTCTGCACGGTGCCGCCGCGCTTTGCGCGCGCACGCGCATCGTCCATCCACGCGCCGCCGCGCTTGCCTTCGCGTGCATACAGGTCGAGATAGAACTGCGCGACGAGCGAACCGTCGCGGTTCTCGACGCGGAAAAAGCGCACGTCCCGGTGCCATACCGGCGCCTCGTCCGGCTTGATCCGCACGCCGAACAGCGTTTCGGTGACGGTGAAGAGGCCCTTCAGCACGGCCGGTTCCGGGAAGTACTGCTTGACCTCGTTTTCCGAGAACGCGTAGCGCTGCTGGCGCAGCCGCTCGGCCGCGAACGCGACGTCCCACGGCGCGAGTTCGGTCAGGCCGAGTTCCTTCGCGGCGAACGCGCGCAGTTCGTCCCAGTCCTTGTCAGCGTGCGGGCGCGCGCGCGTCGCGAGATCCTCGAGGAACGCGATGACCTGCTGCGGCGACTCGGCCATCTTCGGCGCGAGCGACACTTCGGCGAAGTTGCGGTAGCCGAGCATCTGCGCCTCTTCACGGCGCAGCTTCAGCTCGTCGGCGACGATCGCCGTGTTGTCCCATTCGGCCTTGCCGCCGCCGTATTGCGGTCCGAGTTCGGAGGCGCGCGTCGCATACGCGCGATACAGCGTCTCGCGCATCGCGCGGTTCTCGGCGTATTGCAGCACAGGGAAGTAGGACGGGAAGTGCAGCGTGAATTTCCAGCCTTCCTTGCCTTCCTTCTGCGCGGCTTCGCGGGCCGCTTCGATCGCGTCGCCCGGCAGGCCGGCGAGTTCGGCCTCGTCCTGCGCGAAGTACGCATACGCGTTGGTCGCGTCGAGCACGTGGTCGGAAAACGCCTTCGACAGCGCGGCCTGCTGCTCCTGCAGTTCCGCGAAGCGCGGCTTCTGGTCTTCCGGCAGCTCGGCGCCCGACAGGCGGAAATCGCGCAGCGCGTTGTCGAGGATCTTCTTGCGCTCGGCGGACAGCGTCGCGTATTCGGCGCTCGCGGCGATCGCCTTGTACTTCTCGTACAGCGCGAGGTTCTGGCCGACGCTCGACCAGAATTCGGTCACGCGCGGCAGGTTTTCGCCGTAGGCGGCCCGCAGTTCCGGCGTATCGGCGACGGCGTTCAGATGGCCGACGACGCCCCATGCGCGTCCGAGCGGCTCCGTCGCCTGCTCGACCGTCTCGACGATCGTGGCCCAGGTCGCCGGCGTCGCGGGTGCGCTTGCGGTGTCGACTGCGCGGTTGGCGGTGTCGAGCAGCGTGTCGAGCGCGGGCGTCACATGTTCCGGACGAATCTCGCCGAAGCGGGGCAGGCCGGAGAAATCGAGAAGCGGATTGGTATTGGCGCTGGCGGACATTAAGACTCCCTGTCTGTTGCCGGATGAACCGGGGTGAAAAGGGTGAGGCGCGAAGCAACGGCGCCCGATATCGACATTATTGGGGCGCATCGCGCGCTTTCCAATCGTTAGTTTCTAACGTCGCGATTGGATACGCTCGACGCGGGGTCGGATACGGGCGAAACGCGGCGGGTGTGGCAGTGTGACGCGCGGCCGCGAGGGCGACCGGCGAGATGCCGGCGCACGAATGCGCGCCGGCTGGGCGAACAGCGCGATCAGGCGGCCGCGGCGGCGCGCTCGGCTGCTTCGATCGTGTTGATCAGCAGCATCGTGATGGTCATCGGGCCGACGCCGCCCGGCACCGGCGTGATGTGGCCGGCGACTTCCTTCACGCCGGCGAAGTCGACATCGCCGCACAGCTTGCCCGCGTCGTCGCGGTTCATGCCGACGTCGATCACCGTCGCGCCGGGCTTGACCATGTCGGCCGTCAGGATGTTGCGCTTGCCGACCGCGGCGACCACGATGTCGGCCTGCCGCGTGTGCGCGGCGAGGTCGCGCGTCTTGCTGTGGCAGATCGTCACGGTCGCACCGGCTTCGAGCAGCAGCATCGCCATCGGCTTGCCGACGATGTTCGAGCGGCCGATCACGACCGCGTTCGCGCCTTGCAGCGGGATGTCATGCGCTTCGAACATCTTCATCACGCCGTACGGCGTGCACGGACGGAACAGCGGCTTGCCCGTCATCAGCGCGCCGGCGTTCGCGACGTGGAAGCCGTCGACGTCCTTCTCCGGCGCGATCGCCTCGAGCACCTTGTGGCTGTCGATGTGCGCGGGCAGCGGCAGCTGGACCAGGATGCCGTGGATCTTCGGATCGCGGTTCAGTTCGTCGATGCGCGCGAGCAGGTCGGCTTCCGACAGCGTGTCCGGGTACGCATCCTTCTGCGAGAAGAAGCCGTTGTCCTCGCACGCCTTGATCTTGTTGCGGACATAGACTTCGCTCGCCGGGTTGGCGCCGACGAGGATCACCGCGAGACCGGGCTGGTGGCCGCGGGCGGTCAGGGCGGCGGCGCGTTGGGCGGCCTGCGCGCGCAAGGTCTTCGAGAGGGCGTTGCCGTCGATGAGGAGGGCTGTCATGGTGGTGGTCCTGCCGGGAAGTTGGAATGCGAGTGTGCGGCGCACGAAGTGCCGCAGCAAAGCACGCAATTATACCGGTCGCCTGCTGTCGTCCGACAGCGAATACAAGGAAAGCGTCATGGCGGCGATGCCGGCGCCCCGGGGAGGAAGCGCCGCGCCGCGCGAGTGGGCCGCATTGCGCGGCGCGAGGGTGCATGGGTGCGGCCGGCCGGGCAGGCGCCCCGCGGCCGCACGCAACGTTCAGGCCTGCTTCTTCGACAGCGCGAGGCGCAGCAGGTCGGCCACCGTGTTGACGTTGAGCTTTTCCATGATGTTCGCGCGGTGCGCTTCGACCGTCTTGATGCTGATCCCGAGATCGTCGGCGATCTGCTTGTTCAGCCGGCCGGCGATGATCCGCTCGAGCACCTGCTGCTCGCGCGCGGTCAGCTTCGACAGGCGCTCGCTCGCGGCGCGCTGTTCCTGGACGCTCTTGCTTTCGCTTCGGGCCTTGTCGAGCATCCGCTCGACGAGCTTGCGCAGCTCGGCCTCGTCGAACGGTTTCTCGATAAAGTCCATCGCACCCTTTTTCATCGTCGACACCGCCATCGGCACGTCGCCGTGGCCCGTGACGAAGATGATCGGCAGCGCGGCGTTGTCGGCGATCAGGCGCTCCTGCAGCTCGAGGCCGCTCATGCCCGACATCCGCACGTCGAGGATCAGGCAGGCGATCTGGCCGGCCTGCTGCGCCGGCTGATAGGCATCGAGGAATTGCTCGGCGCTCGAGAAGCATTGCACGCGATAGCCGTTCGCCTCCAGCAGCCAGCGCAGCGAGTCCCGTACGGCCTCGTCGTCGTCGACGACGAAGACGGTTTCCTGAGTGGTGGTGACAGGGCTATTCATAGTTCTCCCGTAACGGTATGTGATGCCGATGCCTCGCGCCCCCCTTGGCCGAGATCAGCGGGTTCCCCAATGGGCAGGCTGCAGTGGAATGTCGCGCCGGAAATGCGGCCGTCCGGTTCGACATTGTTGACCACCCACAGACGCCCCCGATGCGATTCGATGATCGAACGGCAGATGTTCAGCCCCATGCCCATGCCGTCGGACTTGGTGCTGTAAAACGGTTCGAACAGGCGTTCGGCGGTCGCTTCGTCGACGCCCGGACCCTGGTCGATCACGCGGATGTCGACGAAACCCGCATCGATGTCGGCGACGACGCGGATCACGCCGTCCACCGACGCCGGCTTCACGTCGGCCATCGCCTCGGCCGCGTTCTTCATCAGGTTCATGAGCACCTGCTCGATCAGCACGGGGTCGACATAAATAATAGGCATTCTTGCGAGGATTTCCGTGACGATCCGGATCCTGCGCTTCCTGGCCTCGATTTCGGCGAGCCCGACCGCGTCGGCGACGATGTCCGCGACCCGCGCCGGCTGGCGCTTCGGCTCGCTGCGCTTCACGAATTCGCGGATCCGCTTGACGATCATCCCCGCGCGCAGCGCCTGCTGCGCGGTCTTTTCCAGCGCGGGCTGCAGCGTCTCGGGCGTGCCGCGGCCGCTCTTCACGAGCGCGAGCGTGCCCGAGCAGTAGTTGTTGATCGCGGCGAGCGGCTGGTTCAATTCGTGAGCAATCGACGACGCCATTTCACCCATCGTCATCAATCGGCTCGTGAACTGCAGCTTCTCTTCCTGCTGGTGCGCGAGTTCCTGCGCCTTCTTGCGGGTCGTGATGTCGGTCGCGATCTGCATCTGCGCGAGGTGGCCGTCCACCCACTGGATGTACTGGCGGCGCACTTCGAACCACTTCTGGATGCTCTCGACGTACACCTCCTGCGCATCGGCCGTGCTGCTCGTCAGCGCGGCGGCCGGCAGGCCCGCGAACGCGTCGACCATGTCGATCGAGTCGGACGACGCCTGCGCGCGGTCGAAGCCGCCGCCCGACAGCTCGAGGTGGCCGTCCGGGCGGATCCCGAACAGGTGGCGGTAGTAGCGGTTCGCGAACAGCAGCTCGGCTTCGTCGGCGGCGAGCACCGACACCGCGGCGTCGAGGCTTTCGAGCACCGTCGTGAAGCGTTCGTGCGCGGCCGCGAGCTCCTCGCGTGCGCGCTTCGGCTCGGTGATGTCGGTCATCGACGACATCCAGCCGGTCTGGCGGCCCGAGCTGTCGATCAGCGGCGACACGTAGAGGCGCGCATGGAACAGCGTGCCGTTCTTGCGCCGCACGCGCAGCTCGAAGCCCGAGCTCGGCGCCTTGCCGCGCAGCGTCATGTCGAGCTGGCGCTGCATTTCCGGATACGAGTCGCGCGGCCAGTAGGGGAACGGCGCGACCTTGCCGACCAGGTCGGTTTCGTCCCAGCCCGTCATCCGGCAGAACGCGGGGTTCACGTGCGTGATGCGGCCGTGCATGTCGAGCACGCGCATGCCGATCAGCACCGAATTTTCCATCGCGCGGCGGAAGAACGCCTCCGCGTACAGCGCCTGCTGCGCCTCGAAGCGCTGGCGCGTGTGCTTCCACAGGCTCCAGAGGCTCCACAGCACGAAGCACGACAGCCCGGCGACGAGCCAGACGAGCGTGTTGTTGGTCAGGTTCGTGAGCTGCGGGAACGCGTACACGCGCACGGTCAGCCCCTGGCCGGGCGGATCGAGCGGCAGGTCGTAATGGGAGTCGCGCGGCAGGCGCGGGCGCGTCGACGTGGACGACAGCTCGCGGTTGTTCGAGTCGGTGATCGAGATCTTGTACTTCGACGACAACTCCTGCGGGATGTCGTGCTTCAGGATGCCTTCGACCGAGAACACCGCGGCGATCGAGCCGAGATATTCGCGGTCGCCGCGCATCACTGGCGTCTGCAGCGTCATGAAGCCGTTGCCGAAGTCGTCGTAGATCAGCGGCGAATAGGCCTGGCGCCGCGTGCTGCGCGCTTCGTCGTACGCGCCGCGCACGGCGTCCTGCATCTGCGCGTCGCCGGGCTTCGCGAGCCGCTGGCCGAGCAGCGGCGGGTGCACGGCCGGCCAGCGCTGCACGCCGGGCGCGGTGTACCAGTTCAGATAGAGGATTTCCGGATGCGTCTGCATCACGTCCGCGACGGCCATCTGGAAGGCGTTCTGGTCGAGGCGGCCCGACGCGAGATCGCGCGACAGCGCCTGCAACTGCTCCTGCGCACCCGTCATCGACAGGCGGATCTGCTGCTGCGCCCACGCGACGTTACGGAACAGCGTGTCTTCCTGCTGCTGCTGTTCGCGGCGATTGAGGCTCCATAGAATCAGGCTCATCACCACGAGGAACACGAGGATCGACAGCAGCGGCGTCAGCAAATAGGAATTGGACCACCACGGTCCGTGGTGCCAACGGGACGGCTGCGACTCCGCCGGCGGGCCCGACGGTCGCGCCGAGCGTGCGAAAAGCCGATCGGTCAACATGGCAGGATTGTAGCGCAGCGCAATACATGGAAAACCTATACCGGATATGTTGAACGGAAACGGATTTGTGCCCGCGGCGCGCGCCGCGGAGGCCCGATGCATGGGTGCAGCGCAGCAATATTTCGCATTACGAGAAAAGATCTCATAATTCGAAAATTCAGTTGCGCGTGCCGGTGCACGCTCATTACAATCCGTCGGAGCTTGCCCGCAGCCGGTCGCGTCGCGTCGTCTGCATGAGAGCGATCCTCACATTCCAGGACCCAGGAGACGAGAATGTCCGCTGTACCGAACGAAGTGATGAAGTATGTCGCCGCCGAACGTGACGACGACCCGCAAGAAACCGTTGAATGGCTCGAGTCGCTCGACGGCGTAATCTCCTCCGTGGGCACTGGCCGCGCGCACTACCTGATCGAAAAGCAGATCGAGTTCGCCCGCATGCACGGCGAACACCTGCCGTTCTCCGCCAACACCCCGTACATCAACACGATTCCCGTTGCCGCGCAGGCGAAGATCCCGGGCGACCAGGACATCGAGCACCGCATTCGTTCGTACACGCGCTGGAACGCGCTGGCGATGGTGCTGCGCGCAGGCAAGGACACGAACGTCGGCGGCCACATCGCGTCGTTCGCGTCGGCTGCGACGCTCTATGACGTCGGCTACAACCACTTCTGGCACGCGGCGTCCGACCAGCACGGCGGCGATCTCGTGTTCGTGCAGGGCCACTCGTCGCCGGGCGTGTACTCGCGCGCGTTCCTGCTCGGCCGCCTGTCGGAAGAGCAGCTCGACAACTTCCGCCAGGAAGTCGACGGCAAGGGCATCTCGTCGTACCCGCACCCGTGGCTGATGCCGGACTTCTGGCAGTTCCCGACGGTGTCGATGGGTCTCGGCCCGATCATGGCGATCTACCAGGCCCGCTTCATGAAGTACCTGGAATCGCGCGGCATCGCGAAGACGGCCGGCCGCAAGGTCTGGGCGTTCCTCGGCGACGGCGAGACGGACGAACCGGAATCGCTCGGCGCGATCGGGATGGCGAGCCGCGAGAAGCTCGACAACCTCGTGTTCGTGATCAACTGCAACCTGCAGCGTCTCGACGGTCCGGTGCGCGGCAACGGCAAGATCATCCAGGAACTGGAATCGGAATTCCGCGGTGCCGGCTGGAACGTGATCAAGGTGATCTGGGGCAGCCGCTGGGATGCGCTGTTCGCACGCGACCAGACGGGCGCGCTGATGCGCCGCATGATGGAAGTCGTCGACGGCGAATACCAGACGTACAAGTCGGAGTCGGGCGCGTTCGTTCGCGAACACTTCTTCAACACGCCTGAACTGAAGGCGCTCGTCGCCGACTGGTCGGACGACGACATCTGGGCGCTGAACCGTGGCGGCCACGATCCGCACAAGATCTACGCGGCATTCCACGAAGCGACCAACACGAAGGGCGCGCCGACCGTCATCCTCGCGAAGACCATCAAGGGCTACGGGATGGGCGAGTCGGGCCAGGCGATGAACATCACGCACCAGCAGAAGAAGCTGCCGGTCGAGCAACTGAAGAAGTTCCGTGACCAGTTCCGCCTGCCGATCGCCGACGAGCAGATCGCCGACGTGCCGTACCTGAAGTTCGAGGAAGGCTCGAAGGAACTCGAATACATGCGCCAGAAGCGCATGGACCTCGGCGGCTACCTGCCGCATCGCCGCGAAAAGGCGACCTCGCTGCCGGTGCCGGCGCTCGACGCATTCGAGCCGCTGTTGAAGGGCACGGGCGAAGGCCGCGAGATCTCGACGACGATGGCGTTCGTGCGGATCCTGAACATCCTGTTGAAGGACAAGGCACTCGGCAAGCGCGTCGTGCCGATCGTCCCGGACGAATCGCGTACGTTCGGCATGGAAGGCCTGTTCCGCCAGATCGGTATCTGGAACCAGGAAGGCCAGAAGTACGTGCCGGAAGATTCCGACCAGCTGATGTTCTACAAGGAATCGGAAACCGGCCAGATCCTGCAGGAAGGCATCAACGAAGCGGGCGGCATGTGCGACTGGATCGCGGCGGCGACGTCGTATTCGACGCACGGCGAGATCATGGTGCCGTTCTACATCTTCTATTCGATGTTCGGCTTCCAGCGGATCGGCGACCTGGCATGGGCGGCGGGCGACATGCGCTCGCGCGGCTTCCTGCTCGGCGGCACCGCGGGCCGCACGACGCTGAACGGCGAAGGCCTGCAGCACGAAGACGGTCACTCGCTCCTGTGGGCGGCGTCGGTGCCGAACTGCGTGAGCTACGACCCGACGTTCGGCTATGAACTCGCGGTGATCATCCAGGACGGTCTGCGCCGCATGGTGCAGGACCAGGAAGACGTGTACTACTACGTCACGGTGATGAACGAGAACTACGAGCACCCGGCGATTCCGCAGGGCGAGCACGTGGCGGCCGACATCATCAAGGGCATGTACGCGTTCAAGAAGGCCGACGCCGACAAGAAGGCGCCGCGCGTGCAGCTGCTCGGCGCGGGCACGATCTTCAACGAAGTGATCGCTGCCGCCGACCTGCTGAAGAACGACTGGGGCGTCGCGGCCGACCTGTGGAGCGTGCCGAGCTTCACCGAACTCGCGCGTGAAGGCCATGAAGTCGAGCGCTGGAACCTGCTCCATCCGAGCGAGGAGCGTCGCCTGTCGCACGTGCAGAAGTGCCTGAAGGACACGCAGGGTCCGGTCATCGCATCGACCGACTACGTGCGCGCGCTGGTCGACCAGATCCGCGGTCAGGTCGATCGCCGCTTCGTCGTGCTGGGCACGGACGGCTTCGGTCGTTCGGACACCCGCGAAAAGCTGCGTCACTTCTTCGAAGTCGACCGTCACTGGGTCACCGTCGCCGCGCTCAACGCGCTGGCCGACGAAGGCACGATCGAGCGCAAGGTGGTCGCGGACGCGATCGCCAAGTACAACCTCGATCCGTCGAAGCCCAACCCGATGACCGTTTAACGCACACGCGCCGTGTGATGCCGCGCGCCGCTTCCGGGAGGGGCGCGCGCGGCCATGGAGACACAAAAAGATGAGTCAAGCGATCGAAGTGAAGGTGCCGGATATCGGCGATTACAAGGACGTGCCCGTCATCGAGGTGCTCGTGAAGGCGGGTGACACGGTCGAGCCCGAGCAGTCGCTCGTCACGCTCGAGTCGGACAAGGCGACGATGGACGTGCCGAGCCCGGCAGCCGGTACGGTCAAGGAAGTGAAGGTCAAGGTGGGCGATTCCGTGTCGGAAGGCTCGCTGATCATCCTGCTCGAAGGCGGCA
>NZ_VWWG01000008.1:0-108409 GCF_011753085.1 Burkholderia sp. Tr-862 | reverse complement strand
GTCGACGCCGCGCGATTTCCGCGCGTCGCCGGCCTGGCCGCCGCGCCGGAGCCCGCATTCCCGCCGTGCCCCGCGCAACTCGGCCTCTATCCGGTCGTCCCCGACGCCGAATGGGTCGAGCGCGTGCTCGATTGCGGCGCGCGGACCGTGCAGCTGCGCGTGAAAGGTGCGGACCCCGCCGCGTTGCGCCGCGAAATCGCGCGTGCGGTCGCGGCCGGGCGCGGCTATTCGGATGCGCGTGTGTTCATCAACGATCACTGGCAGATCGCGGTAGAAGAGGGGGCGTACGGCGTACATCTGGGTCAGGAAGACCTCGAGACGGCCGATCTGGCCGCGATCGCGCGCGCCGGGCTGCGGCTCGGGCTGTCGAGCCACGGCTATTACGAGATGTTGCGGGCGTTGCACGAGCGCCCGAGCTATCTCGCCCTCGGTCCGGTGTACGCGACCGCGACCAAGGCGGTTGCGGCGCCGCCGCAGGGACTCGCGCGGATCGCCCGCTATGCGCGCTTCGCAGGGGCGCGGGCGCCGCTCGTCGCGATCGGCGGCGTGGGCCTCGACGCGTTGCCTGACGTGCTGGCGACGGGCGTCGGCAGCGTCGCGGTCGTCAGTGCGATAACGGGCGCTATCGATTATCGGGCGGCAATTGTTGCGTTGCAGCAATGTTTTGCCCGACAATTTGACAATCATTGACCGCAGGGCCCGGAACGGCGTCACGACATCATTCCAATGCAGGCCCTATAATTCGGCGTTCTGCGTTAAAGGACTGTCAGCTCCGTGAGCCCCACTCCTACCGAGACTCTGCTGGAACTTCGCGACGTCGACTTTGGCTATGGCGACCGCCTCGTCCTGTCGAACCTGAACCTGCGCTTCGGGCGCGGCCAGGTCGTCGCTGTCATGGGCGGGTCGGGCTGCGGCAAGACGACCGTGCTGCGCCTGATCGGCGGCCTGGTGCGTGCGCGCCGCGGCCAGGTGCTGTTCGACGGCGCCGACGTCGGCGCGCAGACGCGCGACGGCCTGTACGCGCTGCGCCGCAAGATGGGCATGCTGTTCCAGTTCGGCGCGCTGTTCACCGACATGTCGGTGTTCGAGAACGTCGCGTTCGCGCTGCGCGAACACACCGACCTGCCCGAAGACCTGGTCCGCGACCTCGTGCTGATGAAGCTCAACGCGGTCGGGCTGCGCGGCGCTCGCGACCTGATGCCCTCCGAGGTGTCGGGCGGGATGGCGCGCCGTATCGCGCTCGCACGCGCGATCGCGCTCGATCCGCAGCTCATCATGTACGACGAGCCGTTCGCGGGCCTCGATCCGATCTCGCTCGGCATCACCGCGAACCTGATCCGCACGCTGAACCAGGCGCTCGGCGCAACGTCGATCCTCGTCACGCACGATGTGCCGGAATCCTTCGCGATCGCCGATTACGTGTATTTTCTGGCCAACGGCGGCGTGCTCGCGCAGGGTACGCCCGCCGAGCTGCGCGCGTCGACCGATCCGAGCGTGCGGCAGTTCATCGACGGCGCACCGGACGGCCCGTTCAAATTTCATTACACGAGCCCGCCGCTGGCGGCGGATTTCGGGCTCGGCGGAGGGCGCGCATGATCAGCGCGATCGGACGTTACGTCATCGGCGGCCTCGAGCGCGCGGGCTACGGCACGCGGCTGTTCGTGCGCCTCGTGCTGGAATTCTTCCCGCTGCTGCGCCGGCCGCGGCTGGTCACGAAGCAGATCCACTTCCTCGGCAACTATTCGTTCGTGATCATTGCCGTGTCGGGCCTGTTCGTCGGCTTCGTGCTCGGCCTGCAGGGCTACTACACGCTGAACCGCTACGGGTCCGAGCAGGCGCTCGGCCTGCTGGTCGCGCTGTCGCTCGTGCGGGAGCTCGGCCCGGTCGTGACCGCGCTGCTGTTCGCGGGCCGCGCGGGCACGTCGCTCACGGCCGAGATCGGCCTGATGAAGGCCGGCGAGCAGCTCACCGCGCTCGAGATGATGGCCGTCGACCCGATCAAGACGGTGATCGCGCCGCGCCTGTGGGCCGGCATCATCGCGATGCCGCTGCTCGCCGCGATCTTCAACGCGGTCGGCGTGCTCGGCGGGTATTTCGTCGGCGTCGTATTGATCGGCGTCGATCCGGGCGCGTTCTGGTCGCAGATGCAGGGCGGGGTCCAGGTGTGGGCCGACGTCGGCAACGGCGTGATCAAGAGCATCGTGTTCGGGTTCGCCGTGACCTTCATTGCACTGTTTCAAGGGTATGAAGCGAAGCCCACGCCCGAGGGCGTGTCGCGCGCGACGACCAAGACGGTCGTATTCGCGTCGCTCGCCGTACTCGGCCTCGATTTCCTGCTGACCGCGCTGATGTTCAGCTAAGCCTCAGCCAAGCCAAATTTTGGGATGACGATGAAAAAGACTGCTCTCGACTTCTGGGTCGGCCTGTTCGTGGTGGTGGGCTTCCTTGCGGTGCTGTTCCTGGCGCTCAAGGTCGGCAACATGAGCTCGCTGTCGTTTCAGCCGACCTACTCGGTGAGGATGAAATTCGACAACATCGGCGGGCTGAAGCCGCGTGCGGCCGTGAAGAGCGCGGGCGTCGTGGTCGGCCGCGTGAAGGCGATCGGCTTCGACAGCAATACGTATCAGGCGCTCGTGACGATCGATGTCGACGGCCAATACCAGTTCCCGAAGGATTCGTCGGCGAAGATCCTGACGTCCGGCCTGCTCGGCGAGCAGTACATCGGGCTCGATCCGGGCGGCGACACCGAAATGCTGAAGTCGGGCGATACGATCACGATGACGCAGTCGGCGATCGTGCTCGAGAATCTGATCGGCCAGTTCCTGTACAGCAAGGCGGCCGACGCGGGCGGCGCGAAGCCGGCTTCCGGTGCGTCGGCAGCACCGGCAGCACCGGCAGCACCCGCCGCGCCCGCACCGGTCGCGGTGCCGGCGTCCGCGGTGTCCGGCTCGGCTGCCCAATAACCACACGAGAGAAAGACAAGAGGGAATGACCATGCAGACGATCCGCATCAGGCACGCCGCGCTCGCAGTGGCGGCAGTCGCCGCGTTGAGCGGTTGCGCGACCGTACAGACGCCGACCAAGGGCGATCCGCTCGAAGGTTTCAACCGGTCGATGTACAAGTTCAACGACACGGTCGATACATATGCGCTGAAGCCGGTCGCGAAGGGCTACCAGTACGTGGTGCCGCAGCCGGTGCGCGACAGCGTGACGAACTTCTTCTCGAACATCGGCGACGTCTACATCGCGGCGAACAACATCGTGCAGTTGCGGATCGCGGACGGCGTCGGCGACATCATGCGCGTCGTGATCAACACGGTGTTCGGCGTCGGCGGCCTGTTCGACGTCGCGACGATCGCGAAACTGCCGAAGCACACGGCCGACTTCGGGATCACGATGGGCCGCTACGGCATGCCGTCGGGCCCGTACCTCGTGCTGCCGCTGCTCGGCCCGAGCACGCTGCGCGACACGGCAGGCCTCGGCGTCGACTACGTCGGCAACCCGCTCACCTACGTGAAGCCGGACGGCCTGAGCTGGGGCCTGTTCGGCGTGAACCTCGTCAACACGCGTGCGAACCTGCTCGGCGCGGGCGACGTGCTGGATGCCGCGGCGCTCGACAAGTATTCGTTCGTACGTAACGCGTACCTGCAACGCCGCCAGATGCTGATCAGCAACGCGCGCGGCGAGGCCGCCGCGACGTCGAGCAACGACGCGCTGCCGAAGTACGATCTGCCGGATGACGGCTCGGCACCGGCGGCAGCCGGCGCGGCCGGTACGGCGGGCGCAGCTGCCGTCGGCGGCGCGACCGCGCCGGCCGGCGCATCGGGTGCGGGCGTTCCCGCACCGGCGTCGGGTACCCCCGAAGCGCCGAACCCGGCCAGCGAAACGAACGTGCCGCCGATGCAGGTGGCGCCGCCGTCGCCGGGCGGGTTCCGCTTCCCGAGCATCCGGCTGCACTGATCAACTTACATTCGTTACAGCCGGAAACGATTCAGTCGGTAGCGTTCGCGAACTTGCGCGTAAGCTACCGGCTCCAACCTCCGCATCGACTCTTCATGCAGGTCACTATGATGAAAAAACTGTTCCTGATTCCCGTTTTCGCGGCGCTGTTCTCGTTCGGTAGCGCAGCTCACGCGCAAGTCGACCAGTCGAACCCGCAGGCGCTGATCAAGACGGCAACGCAGCAGGTGCTCGACGAGGTCAAGCAGCAGACGATCAAGCAGGGCGACACCAACCGCATCATCACGATTGTCAACAAGGACATCCTGCCGTACACCGATTTCCGCCGCACCACGCAGCTCGCGATGGGCCGCAACTGGCGCGCGGCGTCGGCCGAGCAGCAGCAGCAGGTTCAGGAGCAGTTCAAGCTGCTGCTGATCCGCACGTATTCGGGCGCGCTCGCGCAGCTGAAGCCGGACCAGCAGATCCAGTACCCGCCGTTCCGCGCCGATCCGGCCGACACCGACGTCGTCGTGAAGACGGTCGCGATGAACAACGGCCAGCCGGTCCAGATCGACTACCGCCTGTACAAGACGGCCAACGGCTGGAAGGTGTATGACCTGAACGTGCTCGGCGCGTGGCTGATCCAGACGTACCAGCAGCAGTTCAACGAGAAGATCCAGCAAAGCGGCGTGGACGGCCTGATCAAGTTCCTGACGCAGCGCAACCAGGAACTTGCCGCGGGCAAGCAAGCTTCGTGAGCGGCTTCGCAGCCGGCTCCTCGCTGACCGTCGCGAGCGCGAAGTCCGCGCTCGCGGACGGTCTCGCGCGCATCGACGCGGGCGCCACCGCCGTCGATTGCGCGGCGCTGACGCAGTTCGACTCGTCCGCGCTCGCCGTGCTGCTCGCATGGCAACGTGCCGCGAAAGCGCGCGGCGCGACCCTCGACATCCTCAATCTCCCCCCGAAGCTCGCCAGCCTCGCGAACGCCTACGGCGTCGACGCGCTCATCGACGGCACCGGGCGACATTGACCCTGTCCGACCGAAGCCTGCCGCGCCAGCCGGCGCGCGCACGCTTCAGGCCGCGCGCCTTCAGCGCCGGCCTCACCAGCCGGTTTGCCCTATAATCAAGCGTTTTGCGGGGCAGCCAATCGGCGTCCGGCCCCCATTTTCATCCGCAGCAAGCACAGAATAGGCGTCGCGGCCCTTGCGTCGCGCACAGTCATGTCAGCCATAGAAATCCGTCACGTCAAGAAGCGCTACAAATCGCTTCAGGCGCTCAAGGGCGTCAGCCTGTCGGTCGAGGAAGGCGAGTTTTTCGGTTTGCTCGGCCCGAACGGCGCAGGCAAGACCACGCTCATCAGTATCCTCGCCGGGCTCGCCCGGGCCGATGAAGGCAGTATCTCCGTGCTCGGCCACGACGTCGTCAAGGACTTCCGGGGTGCGCGCCGCGCGCTCGGCGTCGTGCCGCAGGAACTCGTGTTCGACCCGTTCTTCACCGTTCGCGAGACGCTGCGGATCCAGTCCGGCTATTTCGGGCTGCGCCGCAACGACGACTGGATCGACGAAGTGATGGCCAATCTCGACCTCACCGAGAAGGCCGACGCGAACATGCGCGCGCTGTCGGGCGGGATGAAGCGCCGCGTGCTGGTCGCACAGGCGCTCGTGCATCGGCCGCCCGTGATCGTGCTCGACGAGCCGACCGCCGGCGTCGACGTCGAACTGCGCCAGACGCTGTGGAAATTCATCTCGCGGCTGAACCGCGAGGGCCACACGATCGTCCTGACCACCCATTACCTCGAGGAAGCCGAGTCGCTGTGCGACCGCATCGCGATGCTGCGTCGCGGTGAAGTCGTCGCGCTCGACCGCACCGACGCGCTGCTGCGCCGCTTCGCGGGGCTGCAGCTGTACCTGCGGCTCGCGACGGGCGCGCTGCCCGCCGAACTGCGAGGGCTGGAGGCCGATCCGGCCGCGCGCGCGCCGGGCGAGCACCTGCTGCGTCTGACGAGCTACGACGATGTCGAGCGCATCCTCGCGCAGTGTCGCGCGGCGGGCTGCACGTTCGACGAGATCGAGGTCCGCAAGGCCGACCTCGAAGATGTGTTCGTCCAGGTGATGAACGGGGCCGAGGTGATCGAGGGTCTGGCATGAATCAACAACCCACACGCGAACTGCGTTCGCCCGGGGAGGCCCGGTCTCCCCGTTCCCGGCAAACGCCCGAGCCCGTCGTAGTGGCTGGAAGCGGGTTTCGCACGCTGTTCTACAAGGAACTGCTGCGTTTCTGGAAGGTGTCGTTCCAGACGGTGTGCGCACCGATCGTGACGGCGCTGCTGTATCTGACGATCTTCGGCCACGCGCTGTCGGGCCGCGTCGAGGTGTATCCGGGCGTCGAGTACGTGAGCTTTCTCGTGCCCGGCCTCGTGATGATGAGCGTGCTGCAGAACGCGTTCGCGAACAGCTCGTCATCGCTGATCCAGTCGAAGATCACCGGCAACCTCGTGTTCATGCTGCTGCCGCCGCTGTCGTACCGCGACATCTTCGGCGCCTACGTGCTCGCGTCCGTCGTGCGCGGCCTCGCGGTCGGCGCGGGCGTGTTCGTCGTGACGATCTGGTTTGTCCCGATGCATTTCGCGGCGCCGTTGTTCATCATCGCATTCGCGCTGCTCGGCTCGGCGATCCTCGGCACGCTGGGGCTGATCGCCGGGATCTGGGCCGAGAAGTTCGACCAGCTCGCCGCGTTCCAGAACTTCCTGATCATGCCGCTGACGTTCCTGTCCGGCGTGTTCTATTCGACGCACTCGCTGCCGCCCGTGTGGCGCGAGATCTCGCGTCTCAACCCGTTTTTCTACATGATCGACGGCTTCCGTTACGGGTTCTTCGGCGCGTCCGACATCAACCCGCTCGCGAGCCTTGCGATCGTCACCGGTTTCTTCGTGCTGCTCGCGATCTTCGCGATGCGGCTGCTCGCGACCGGCTACAAACTGCGTCATTGATATCGACAGGCAGCGGCCGCCCACGGGCGGCGCGCGCCGACAGGAGCCCCCTCATGTTGCCGACTCCCGAACAGGTCAAGCAATACATCGCCGGCGGTCTCGCCTGCACTCATCTGGAAGTCGAAGGCGACGGCCAGCATTTCTTCGCGACGATCGTGTCGGCGGCCTTCGAAGGCAAGCGGCCGATCCAGCGGCACCAGCTCGTCTATGCGGCGCTCGGCGATCGCATGAAACAGGAAATTCACGCGCTCAGCATGAAGACGCTGACGCCCGCCGAATGGCAGAACGCATAACCGGAACCACTGAGTGCAAGTCACCGTCAACGAGCGCGACGCCGTCCAGAGCGTCGCCACGGCACACCCGGCCGCCAACGGGGAATCGCAGGGACACGGGATGGACAAGCTGGTGGTCGAAGGCGGTCGCCGGCTCTCGGGCGAGATCGTCGTGTCGGGCGCGAAGAATGCCGCGCTGCCGATCCTGTGCGCGGGGCTGCTCAGCGCCGAGCCGGTCGAGCTCGACAACGTGCCGAACCTGAAGGACGTGCGCACCACGCTGAAGGTGCTGAACCAGATGGGCGTGAAGAGCGAAACGGACGGCTGCCGCGTGCAGCTCGACGCGTCGCGCGTCGACAACCTCGTCGCGCCGTACGAGCTCGTCAAGACGATGCGCGCGTCGATTCTCGTGCTCGGGCCGCTGCTCGCCCGCTTCGGCGAGGCGAAGGTGTCGCTGCCGGGCGGCTGCGCGATCGGCGCGCGTCCGGTCGACCAGCACATCAAGGGCCTGCAGGCGATGGGCGCCGAGATCAGCATCGAGCACGGCTTCATCGAAGCGCGCGCGAAGCGCCTGAAGGGCGCGCGTATCGTGACCGACATGATCACGGTGACGGGGACGGAAAACCTGCTGATGGCCGCGACGCTGGCCGACGGCGAGACGGTGATCGAGAACGCGGCGCGCGAGCCGGAAGTGAGCGATCTCGCACACTTGCTGGTCGCGATGGGCGCGAAAATCTCCGGCATCGGCACCGATCGCCTCGTGATCCAGGGCGTCGAGCGGCTGCACGGCGCACGCCATTCTGTGATTCCCGACCGCATCGAGGCCGGCACGTTCCTGTGCGCGGTCGCGGCGGCCGGCGGCGACGTGCTGCTGACGGGCGTACGCCCGCACATCCTCGACGCGGTGATCGACAAGCTGCGCGAGGCCGGCGTGTCGATCGAGGAAGGCGACAGCTGGCTGCGCGTGCGGATGGACCGCCGCCCGTCGGCGGTGACGATCCGCACGTCGGAATACCCGGCGTTCCCGACCGACATGCAGGCGCAGTTCATGGCCCTCAATTCGGTCGCGACGGGCACCGCGCAGATCGTCGAGACCATCTTCGAGAACCGCTTCATGCACGTGCAGGAGCTGAACCGGCTCGGCGCGAACATCACGATCGACGGCAACACGGCGCTCGTGACGGGTGTCGACAAGCTGTCCGGCGCGAACGTGATGGCGACCGACCTGCGGGCTTCGGCGAGCCTCGTGATCGCCGGGCTGCGCGCCGAAGGCGAAACGCTCGTCGACCGCATCTATCACCTGGACCGCGGCTACGACCGCATGGAAACCAAACTGACCGCCGTCGGCGCGAATGTGCGCCGCCTCTCCGGGAGCCAAGCATGACCGCGCCGCTGACCCTCGCCCTGTCGAAGGGCCGGATTTTCGAGGAAACCCTGCCGCTGCTGGCGGCCGCCGGTGTGCAGGTGGCCGAGGATCCTGAAACGTCGCGCAAGCTGATCCTGCCGACGACCGATCCGAACCTGCGCGTGATCATCGTGCGCGCGAGCGACGTGCCGACCTATGTCGAATACGGCGCGGCCGATTTCGGCGTGGCCGGCAAGGACGTGCTGGTCGAGCACGGCGGCTCGGGCCTGTACCAGCCGATCGATCTGAACATTGCACGCTGCCGGATGTCGGTGGCCGTGCCGGCCGGTTTCGACTATGCGAACGCGGTGCGCCAGGGCGCGCGCCTGCGGGTCGCGACCAAGTACGTCGAAACGGCACGCGAACACTTCGCCGCGAAGGGCGTGCACGTCGACCTGATCAAGCTGTACGGCTCGATGGAGCTGGCGCCGCTGGTTGGGCTGGCCGATGCGATCGTCGACCTCGTCAGCTCGGGCGGCACGCTGAAGGCGAACAATCTGGTCGAGGTCGAGGAGATCATGGCGATCTCGTCGCGCCTCGTCGTGAACCAGGCTGCGCTGAAGTTGAAGCGCGCGGCGCTCAAGCCGATTCTCGACGCGTTCGAACGCGCGTCGCAGAATGGCAATTGAGCGCATCACCGTAACGGAACTCCCATGGCCATCACCATCCGCAAACTCGATTCGACGAGCGACGGCTTCGGCGCCGCGCTGCGCGCGGTGCTCGCGTTCGAGGCAAGCGAGGACGAAGCGATCGAGCAATCGGTCGCGCAGATCCTCGCTGACGTGAAGTCGCGCGGCGACGCCGCGGTGCTCGAGTACACGAACCGCTTCGACCGGCTGGACGCGAGCAGCGTCGCCGCGCTCGAACTGCCGCAGGACGCGCTGCAGACGGCGCTCGACGGCCTCGCGCCGAAGGCGCGCGCGGCGCTGGAAGCGGCCGCCGCACGCGTGCGCGCGTACCACGAGAAGCAGAAGATCGAGTGCGGCACGCATAGCTGGCAGTACACGGAAAGCGACGGCACGGTGCTTGGCCAGAAGGTGACGCCGCTCGACCGCGTCGGCCTGTACGTGCCGGGCGGCAAGGCCGCCTATCCGTCGTCGGTGCTGATGAACGCGATTCCCGCGCGTGTCGCGGGCGTCGGCGAGATCGTGATGGTCGTGCCGACCCCGGACGGCGTGAAGAACGACCTCGTGCTCGCCGCGGCGCTGCTCGGCGGCGTCGATCGCGTGTTCACGATTGGCGGCGCGCAGGCGGTCGGCGCGCTCGCGTACGGCACGGCCACGGTGCCCCCGGTCGACAAGATCTGCGGGCCGGGCAATGCGTACGTCGCATCGGCGAAGCGCCGCGTGTTCGGCACGGTCGGCATCGACATGATCGCCGGCCCGTCGGAAATCCTCGTGCTGTGCGACGGCACGACCGATCCGAGCTGGGTCGCGATGGACCTGTTCTCGCAGGCCGAACACGACGAGCTCGCGCAGTCGATCCTGCTGTGCCCGGACGCCGCGTTCCTCGAGCGCGTCGAGAAGGCGATCGACGAGCTGCTGCCGACGATGCCGCGCCGGGAGGTGATCCGTGCGTCGCTCGAAGGCCGCGGCGCGCTGATCAAGGTGCGCGACATGGCCGAAGCGTGCCGGATCGCGAACGACATCGCGCCCGAGCACCTCGAGATTTCCGCGCTGGAGCCGCAGCAATGGGGCCAGCAGATCCGTCACGCCGGCGCGATCTTCCTCGGCCGCTACACGAGCGAAAGCCTCGGCGACTACTGCGCGGGCCCGAACCACGTGCTGCCGACGTCGCGCACCGCGCGCTTCTCGTCGCCGCTCGGCGTGTACGACTTCATCAAGCGCTCGAGCCTGATCGAAGTCAGCGCCGAAGGTGCGCAGACGCTGGGCGAGATCGCATCCGAGCTCGCGTACGGCGAAGGGCTGCAGGCGCACGCGCGCAGCGCCGAGCTCCGGATGAAGGGGTGACACGCGCCGCAGCCGGTGCCGATGCACCGGCCGCGGTCGACGAGGAGACCCCGCGCAGGGCGGCAGCCGCCGCCGTGCCGAAACCATTTGACGCCGGCGCGAAGCACGCCGGCTTGAGACCATGACGACGCCCCAAGACATCATCCGCCGCGACGTGCTCGCGATGACGAGCTACCCGGTGCCCGACGCGAGCGGCTTCGTGAAGCTCGACGCGATGGAGAACCCGTATTCGCTGCCCGCGCCGCTGGCGGCCGCGCTCGGCGAGCGCCTCGCGCAGGTCGCGCTGAACCGCTATCCGGCGCCGCGCCCGGGCGCGCTGCTCGACAAGCTGCGCCACGCGATGGGCGTGCCGGCCGCGTGCGACGTGCTGCTCGGCAACGGCTCGGACGAAATCATCAGCATGATGTCGGTGGCCTGCGCGAAGCCGGGCGCGAAGGTGCTCGCGCCGGTGCCGGGCTTCGTGATGTACGAGCTGTCCGCGAAATTCGCGCAGCTCGAATTCGTCGGGGTGCCGCTCAAGGACGACCTGACGCTCGACGCCGACGCGATGATCGCGGCGATCGCCGAGCACCGGCCGGCGCTCGTCTATCTCGCGTACCCGAACAACCCGACCGGCACGCTGTACGACGAAGCCGACGTCGAGCGGATCATCGCGGCCGCGCAACACAGCCTGATCGTGATCGACGAGGCGTATCAGCCGTTCGCGGAGCGCTCGTGGCTGCCGCGCGCCGCCGAGTTCGACAACGTCGTCGTGATGCGCACGGTGTCGAAGCTCGGCCTGGCAGGCATCCGCCTCGGCTATCTCGCCGGGCTGCCCGCGTGGCTGACCGAGTTCGACAAGGTGCGCCCGCCGTACAACATCAACGTGCTGACCCAGGCGAGCGCCGATTTCCTGCTCGACCACCTCGACGTGCTCGATGCGCAGGCGGCCGAACTGCGTGCGGAACGCACGCGCCTCGCGCAGGCCGTGGCCGCGCTGCCGGGCGCGACGGTGTTCCCGAGCGCCGGCAATTTCCTGCTGGTGCGCGTGCCGGACGCGGCTGCCGTGTTCGATGCGCTGCTCACCGAGCGGGTGCTGATCAAAAACGTGAGTAAAATGCATCCGTTGCTGGCCGAATGCGTGCGGCTGACCGTCGGTTCTCCCGACGAAAACGCACGCCTGCTGGCTGCCTTGAAACTCGCGCTGCCCGGTTGAGCCCAGGGCGCGGCGGCGCGCGACGATCAATCCCCATTTACATCAGACTCATTCAAGGAATTGCCATGCGTGTGGCGGAAGTCGTTCGCAATACCAGCGAAACGCAGATCCGTGTGAAGCTCGATCTCGACGGTACGGGCCGGCAGAAGCTGGCCACCGGCGTGCCGTTTCTCGACCATATGCTCGATCAGATCGCGCGACATGGTCTGATCGATCTCGAGGTCGAAGCGCATGGCGATACACATATCGACGACCACCACACGGTCGAGGACGTCGGTATCACGCTCGGCCAGGCCGTCGCGAAGGCGATCGGCGACAAGAAGGGCATTCGCCGCTACGGCCATTCGTACGTGCCCCTCGACGAGGCGCTGTCGCGCGTCGTGATCGACTTCTCGGGCCGGCCGGGTCTCGAATTCCACGTGCCGTTCACGCGTGCGCGGATCGGTACGTTCGACGTCGACCTGTCGATCGAATTCTTCCGCGGGTTCGTGAACCACGCGGGCGTCACGCTGCACATCGACAACCTGCGCGGGATCAACGCGCACCATCAGCTCGAAACGGTGTTCAAGGCCTTCGGCCGGGCGCTGCGTGCGGCGGTGGAGCTCGACGAGCGCGCGGCGGGGCAGATTCCGTCGACGAAGGGCAGCCTCTAACCTTCCGAACGGGCCCACGCCCAGGACAACCTCACGGCTTCGGCGCGCCGCGCCGGCTTGCGATGGATCTGCTCAAATCGTTCATTTCGCTGCTGGCGCTGATCAACCCGGTCGGCGCGGTGCCGTTTTTCCTGAGCCTGACCGCGCAGCAAACGGACGGTGAGCGGCGCCGCACGATCCGGATCGCGTCGGTGTCGGTGTTCTGCGTGATGACGGTGACGACGCTGCTCGGGCAGCAGATCATCGACTTCTTCGGCATTTCGGTCGGCTCGCTCGAAGTGGGCGGCGGGATCATCATGCTGCTGATGGCGATCAACATGCTGAACGCGCAGATCGGCAACACGCGATCGACGCCGGAGGAGCGCTACGAAGCCGAGTCGAAGGACAACATCGCGGTCGTGCCGTTGGCGATTCCGCTGCTCACGGGCCCCGGCTCGATCAGCACGGTGATCATCTATGCGGCGAACTCGCATCACTGGTATGAGCGAGCCGGGCTGGTCGCGATCGGCGCGGCCCTGGCTTTTCTGTGTTTCGTCGCGATGCGGCTCGCCGAGCCGATCGCGAACTGGATCGGCCGCACCGGCATCAACATCGCCACGCGGCTGATGGGTTTGATGCTGTCGGCGCTGGCGGTGGAATTCATCGTCAACGGACTGAGGGCGCTACTGCCTGCACTGAGATGAAAACTTCGATTGCGATTGTGGATTATGGGATGGGCAACCTGCGCTCGGTCGCGCAGGCGCTCAAGAAGGCCGAACCGGCCGCCGACGTGGCGATCGTCGACACGCCGGACGCGATTCGCGCGGCCGACCGCGTCGTGCTGCCCGGCCAGGGCGCGATGCCCGACTGCATGCGCTGCCTCGGCGAATCGGGGCTGCAGGAGGCGGTGATCGAGGCCTCGCGCACGAAGCCGCTGCTCGGCGTGTGCGTCGGCGAGCAGATGCTGTTCGACTGGAGCGCGGAAGGCGACACGAAGGGCCTGGGCCTGTTGCCCGGCAAGGTCGTGCGCTTCGAGCTGGACGGCCGGCTGCAGGATGACGGCTCGCGCTTCAAGGTGCCGCAGATGGGCTGGAACCGCGTGCGCCAGTCGCAGCCGCACCCATTGTGGGACGGCGTGCCCGACGACGCATACTTTTACTTCGTACACAGCTATTACGTGAGGCCGGACAACCCGGCACACACGGTCGGCGAAACGGCATACGGCGCGCCGTTTACGTCCGCGGTCGCGCGGGACAATCTCTTCGCGACCCAATTCCACCCCGAGAAAAGCGCGGAAGTCGGGTTGCGTCTGTATCGCAACTTCGTACACTGGAAGCCGTGAGCGTCGCGTGCGTGCCACAGTCGGCGGGCCGGAAGGGCCTGTCGCACACAGCGCGCTCGCGAAAGCGCCGAAAGAGTTGTACTAAACTAGCGAGGCGGCGCGGTACCGGATTGGCCGGTACGCGCCGGATTCTTTTCTTCTTCCACGACGACACCCGATTGCTATGCTGCTGATTCCGGCCATCGATCTCAAAGACGGTCAGTGTGTGCGCCTCAAACAGGGCGATATGGACCAGGCCACGATTTTCTCCGAGGACCCGGCGGCGATGGCCCGCAAGTGGGTCGATCTCGGCGCCCGGCGGCTGCATCTGGTCGACCTGAACGGCGCATTCGCCGGCAAGCCGAAGAACCTCGACGCGATCGAAGCGATCCTCGACGAGGTCGGCGACGAAATCCCCGTACAGCTCGGCGGCGGCATCCGCAGCCTCGAGACGGTCGAGAAGTATCTCGACGCCGGCCTGTCCTACGTGATCATCGGCACGGCGGCCGTGAAGGACCCGGGCTTCCTGCGGGATGCGTGCACCGCGTTCGCGGGCAACATCATCGTCGGCCTCGATGCGAAGGACGGCAAGGTCGCGACCGACGGCTGGAGCAAGCTGACCGGCCACGAAGTGATCGATCTCGCGAAGAAGTTCGAGGACTACGGCGTCGAATCGATCGTCTACACCGACATCGGCCGCGACGGGATGCTGCAGGGCATCAACATCGAGGCGACCGTGAAGCTCGCTCAGGCGGTCGGCATTCCGGTGATCGCCAGCGGCGGCCTGTCGAACCTCGCGGACATCGATAGCCTGTGCGAAGTGGAAGAGCACGGCGTCGAAGGCGTGATCTGCGGCCGTGCGATCTACTCCGGCGATCTCGATTTCGCGGCCGCGCAAAAGCGCGCGGACGAACTGAACGGCGAACTCGACAACGCGTAAGCGCGGTTGTCCCGTTCGCCGGGGCTGCCTGCTGGCGGCCCCGACCGGAAGCCTCGCGCGAGGCTTCCGTAACCGGCCGTCCCATCGCGGCCTTTGGCGCAACATCATGGCTCTAGCTAAACGCATCATCCCCTGCCTGGACGTGACCGCCGGGCGCGTCGTCAAGGGCGTCAACTTCGTCGAGCTGCGCGATGCCGGCGACCCCGTCGAAATCGCCCGCCGCTATGACGACCAGGGCGCCGACGAACTGACGTTCCTCGATATCACCGCGACCTCCGACCAGCGCGACCTGATCCTCCCGATCATCGAAGCCGTCGCGTCGCAGGTGTTCATTCCGCTGACCGTCGGCGGCGGCGTGCGCGCCGTCGAGGACGTGCGGCGCCTGCTGAATGCGGGCGCGGACAAGGTCAGCATGAATTCGTCGGCGGTCGCGAACCCGCAGCTCGTGCGCGACGCGGCCGACAAGTACGGCTCGCAGTGCATCGTCGTCGCGATCGACGCGAAGCGCGTATCGGCCGACGGCGAGACGCCGCGCTGGGAAGTGTTCACGCACGGCGGTCGCAAGAACACGGGCCTCGACGCGATCGAATGGGCGCGCAAGATGGCCGAGCTCGGCGCGGGCGAGATCCTGCTCACGAGCATGGACCGCGACGGCACGAAGTCGGGCTTCGACCTCGCGCTCACGCGCGGCGTGTCGGACGCGGTGCCGGTGCCGGTGATCGCGTCGGGCGGCGTCGGCTCGCTGCAGCACCTGGCCGACGGCATCAAGGACGGCCGCGCCGACGCCGTGCTGGCCGCGAGCATCTTCCACTACGGCGAGCACACGGTCGGCGAGGCGAAGCGCTTCATGTCCGACCAGGGCATCCCGGTGAGGCTGTGATGAATACGGAAACGAAAGCCCTGCCCGCGTGGCTCGACAAGGTCCGCTGGGACGACAACGGCCTCGTGCCAGTGATCGCGCAGGAAGCGTCGACGAACGACGTGCTGATGTTCGCGTGGATGAATCGCGAGGCACTCGCGAAGACGATCGAGACGCAGCGCGCGGTTTATTATTCGCGCTCGCGCAAGCGCCTGTGGTTCAAGGGCGAGGAGTCGGGCCACGTGCAGCACGTGCACGAGGTGCGGCTCGACTGCGACGAGGACGTCGTGCTGCTGAAGGTCGAGCAGGTGTCGGGCATCGCATGCCACACCGGCCGGCATTCGTGCTTCTTCCAGAAATTCGAAGGGACCGTGGACGGCGGCGACTGGGTCGCGGTCGATCCGGTGCTGAAAGATCCCGAACACATCTACAAATGACGCAATCGACCGAAGACACGCTGCTGCGCCTCGCGGCCGTGATCGATAGCCGCAAGGGCGGCGACCCCGATCAATCGTACGTATCGCGCCTGTTTCACAAGGGCGACGACGCGGTGCTGAAGAAGATCGGCGAAGAGGCGACCGAAGTCGTGCTGGCCGCGAAGGACGTGCGCCAGGGCGGCGCGCCGACGGCGCTGGTCGGCGAAGTGGCCGACCTGTGGTTCCACTGCCTCGTGATGCTGTCGCATTTCGACCTGAGCCCGGCCGACGTGATCGGCGAGCTCGAGCGCCGCGAAGGGCTGTCGGGCATCGAGGAAAAGGCGCTGCGCAAGCGCCGCGAGCGCGAGGAAAACGGCGGGTGACGGCGCGCGGCCTGCCGCGCCGGCAACAGTGCGGTAAGCTGTAAGAATTGTCATCTAACGGGGGTAGCATCATGACCGATACGCCGAGCGAGTTTCCAACGCCGTCGGTGCCGGGCGCAGCGGACGCCGAGCGGCTGAACGGCTTGCGCACGCTGACGCACGTGCTGTATGGCCTCTACGCGATTCATTGGCTGACGGGCGGCGTAACCGGCATCATCGCGATCATCATCAACTACGTGAAACGCGGCGACGTGGCCGGCACGCCGTACGCCGACCATTTCGAGTGGCAGATCCGCACGTTCTGGCGCGCGCTGATCGCATACGTGATCGGATTCGCGCTGATGTTCGTGGTGGTGGGATTCGCGATCATGTTTGTCACGTGGATCTGGACGCTGTACCGTATCATCAAAGGTTGGCTGTACCTGAACGACAACAAGACGCTCGATCCGCAGGCCTGGTTCTGACCGGCGCGCGGGGCGTTTCGCAGGAGCAACATGAGTCACGATCCGAATTGCCTGTTCTGCAAGATCGCGGCGGGCGAGATCCCGAGCGCGAAGGTGCACGAGGACGACGAATTCGTCGCGTTCCGCGACATCCGCCCGGCGGCCGAGACGCACGTGCTGGTGATTCCGCGCCGGCACCTGCCGACACTGTCGGCGGCCAGCGAGGCCGATGCGCCGATGCTCGGCCGGCTGATGCTGCTCGTCGCGCGTCTGGCCGACCAGCTCGGCGTTGCCTACACGGGCGGCGAAACCGGTTTTCGCACGGTGATCAACACGGGCCCCGGCGGCGGGCAGGAGGTCTACCACCTGCACGCGCATATCCTGGCCGGTCCGCGGCCGTGGCTGCGGATGGGTTGACGTAGCGGGGCGTTTCCCCGCATCGATAGTCGAAGCCGGCGTGCCGCCGGCGATTTGCGCCGCCACGCGGCATGGTTGAGGAGAGGTTTCATCATGGGTGGATTGAGCATTTGGCACTGGCTGATCGTGCTGCTGATCGTCGCGCTGGTTTTCGGTACGAAGAAGCTGCGCAACATCGGCAACGACCTCGGCAGCGCCGTGAAGGGCTTCAAGGACGGCATGAAGGAAGGCGAGACACCGGCGGACGCGCAGCAACTGCCGCGCACGGGCTCGGTCGACGTCGACGCGAAGGAAACGACGCGTTCCGATTCGAACAAGGCGTAACGCCGGCAAGCTGACAGGCATACGCGATGCTGGATCTCGGTCTTTCGAAGATGGCGCTGATCGGCGTCGTCGCGCTCGTGGTGCTCGGCCCCGAGCGCCTGCCGCGCGTCGCGCGCACGGCAGGCGCATTGTTCGGCCGCGCGCAGCGGTACATCAACGACGTGAAGTCCGAGGTCTCGCGCGAAATCGAACTCGACGCGCTGCGGACGATGAAGACGGATTTCGAGTCTGCCGCGCGCAATGTCGAGACGACGATTCACGACAACCTGCGCGAGCACGAGAAGGAACTGAACGACACGTGGCATTCCGCGGTCGGCGGTCTTAACGAAGGCTCGGTCGATGCCGGCACGTACGGTTCCGACACGCCTGCGGCGCCGTCGTGGCGCGGCAGTACGGCCGCGCTCTCGCGCAAGCGTCGCAACTGGCGTGTGAAGCAGGCGGCGATGCCTGTCTGGTACAAGCGCGCGACGACCCGCCGCACGCACGTGCAGTCGGGCGCCGCGCGTGTCGCGCGCCACCAGCCGGCCAGCCTGCGCCGGCCGACGCGCTTTCTCTGAGCCGAGCGCATGCTCGCTCGTCAATCCTACCGAGGGCCGGTGTGAGCGACCCCCAGCAGAATCCGGGCGACGCCCCGGAAGAAACCTTCATTTCCCATCTCGTCGAGCTTCGCGATCGCATCATTCGCGCGGGGCTGGCCGTGATCGTCGTGTTCCTCGGGCTCGTGTACTGGGCGCCCGACATCTTCCGGCTGCTCGCGCGGCCGCTGATGGAAAACCTGCCGAAGGGCGGCAGGATGATCGTGACCGACGTCACCGGCTCGTTCTTCGTGCCGATGAAGGTCACGATGCTCGTCGCGCTCGTGATCGCGTTGCCGATCGTGCTGTACCAGATCTGGGCGTTCGTCGCGCCGGGCCTGTACCAGCACGAGAAGAAGCTCGTCATGCCGCTCGTCGGCAGCAGCTACTTCCTGTTCCTGTGCGGGATGGCGTTCGCGTACTTCCTCGTGTTCCCGACGATCTTCCGCGTGATGGCGCACTACAACGCGCCGCTCGGCGCGGAGATGTCGACCGACATCGACAACTACCTGAGCTTCGTGCTCGGGATGTTCATCGCATTCGGGGTCACGTTCGAGGTGCCGATCATCGTCGTGCTGCTCGTCCGGATGGGCGTGCTGACGCTGAAGAAGCTGAAGGAAATGCGGCCGTACGTGATCGTCGGCGCGTTCGTCGTCGCGGCGGTCGTCACGCCGCCGGACGTATTCTCGCAGCTGATGCTCGCGCTGCCGCTCATCGTGCTGTTCGAGGTCGGGCTGCTGGCCGCGCGGTTCTTCGTACCGAAGCCGACGACGGAAGAACCCGAGCCGGAGAACGGCGCCGCCAGTTGAGCAGGAAACGGTGTGCGGTGGCCGGCATGCTGGCCGCCGTCGATGCGGCCTTTCGGCAAGCAACATCGAAGCCGGGCGAGTGGCCGGAAGGGCAAACGGTGAGGGCGAGAACTCGGCTTCACCGCGACGAAAGCGTTTCGAAGCAAAGCGGAAGAGCAGCCGAATCGAGTTGACCCCCAAGCGTTGGACATCATTCCAGCCCCTGGGGGTTTTTCGTTTCCGCCTGCTGCCAGCAAGCGGCGCAGACGCGCCGCCCGCCGGATGTCACTCGCTGTCGCTGTCCTGTTCGTCGAGCGCCTGCTTCGGCGGCGGCGGGCGCTTGCCGATCACGACGTTCAGGTCGAACTCCTTGCCCTTGCGCACGACGTGCACCTTGGTCGACGTGCCCGGCTTGATCTGCGCGACGGTGTTCAGCAGCTTCGTCGTGTCGGTGATTTCGTCGCCGTTCACGCTCACGAGGATGTCGCCCGGCTTGATGCCGGCCTTGTCGGCCGGACCGCCCTGCAGCACGCCCGCGACGATCGCGCCCGACTTCTGCTGGAGCCCGAACGACTCGGCGATTTCCGGCGTGACGTCCTGCGGCTCGACGCCGATCCAGCCGCGCGTGACCGAGCCCGTCGTGATGATGCTTTCGAGCACGGTGCGCGCGGTCGACACGGGGATCGCGAAGCCGATGCCGAGCGAGCCGCCCGAGCGCGAATAGATCGCCGTATTGATGCCGAGCAGGTTGCCGTTCACGTCGACCAGCGCGCCGCCCGAGTTGCCGGGGTTGATCGGCGCATCGGTCTGGATGAAGTTCTCGAACGTGTTGATGCCGAGGTGATTGCGGCCGAGCGCGCTGATGATTCCCATCGTGACCGTCTGGCCGACGCCGAACGGGTTGCCGATCGCGAGGACGACGTCGCCGACGCGCGACTGGTCGGAACGGCCGAGCGTGATCGTCGGCAGGTTCGTCATGTTGATCTTCAGTACGGCGAGATCGGTCTCGGGGTCGCTGCCGATCACCTTCGCGGTGGCCGTGCGACCGTCGGCGAGCGCGACTTCGATCTGGTCGGCGCCGTCCACGACGTGCTGGTTCGTTAGAATGTAACCTTCAGGGCTCACGATGACGCCGGAGCCGAGGTTGGCGGCCGGTTCGTCCTGCTGCTTGCGCGCGTTGCGGTCGCCGAAGAAGTAGCGGAACAGCGGATCCTTCGCCCGCGGATCGGGCGGCAGCGAGCCGTCTTTGCTGGAGAATACGTTGACGACGGCGGGCATCGCCTTTTGCGCGGCTTCCGCGTACGACGTGGTCGCCGGCGCTCCGCCGATGCCCGGCGCCACTTCCCGCAGCGCAACGATCGGCGTGGCGAGCTGCTTGCCGAGCTGTCCTTGCCGTTGCAGCCATTGCGGCTTGAGCGTCACGACGATGAACATCAGCGCGAGCAGTACGGTTACCGCCTGCGCGAAGAACAGCCAGAAGCGTCTAAGCATCTGAATGGATTAGAGGTTTATATGGATCGGATCGAACTCGAATTGTACTTGAACAATACCCTTGAAACCGCGCGCTTCAAGGACTATTGCCCGAACGGCCTCCAGGTCGAGGGGCGCCGCAAGATCGAGAAGATCGCCACCGGCGTGACGGCGTCGGTCGCGTTCCTCGAAGCCGCGCTCGAATGGGGGGCGGATGCGGTGCTCGTTCATCACGGCTATTTCTGGCGCAACGAGGCGCCGCAGATCACGGGCCGCAAATACCAGCGCCTGAAGCTGCTGCTCGCGAACGATCTGAACCTGTTCGCGTTCCACCTGCCGCTCGACGCGCACCCCGAGCTCGGCAACAACGCGCAGCTCGGCCAGAAGCTCGGGCTGATCGGCGATCAGCGTTTCGGCGACGGCGACCTCGGCTGGATGGCGACGCTGCCGATGCCCGTCACGCTCGAGCACTTCGTCGCGAAGGTCGAGCGCACGCTCGGCCGCACGCCGCTTGTGCTTGGCGATACGGACATGCAGCTACGCCGCATCGCGTGGTGCACCGGCGCCGCACAAAGCTATTTCGATGCCGCGATCGATGCCGGCGCCGACGTGTTCCTGACCGGCGAGGTGTCGGAATCCGTCACGCACGCGGCCGCGGAGAGCGGCGTCGCGTTCGTTGCGGCAGGGCACCATGCAACCGAACGCTACGGAATCCAGGCGCTGGGGCGCCACTTGTCCGAAGAATTCGATATCGAACACCTTTTTATCGATATTCATAACCCGGTCTGAACGACCGATTTGCGGCAGCGCATCGAAATTTCACAATGTAGCGAATGCTTAAAAGTGAAATGATTTAATTGCTTCGATAGTGCGGGAAAACCCTTAACTATCAACCACTTCGAAGGGATTTTCATCTCCGGGCCTTGTAAATGGCGACTCCATTCGAGCAAACTAGCGGCGGAATGGAAAGTCGTGACGGAAAATCCAACTCAGAAGTGGGGCGTGTGATGCGAGACAAGGAAGAGAAACGCGTCGACAGCGGCCGCCGTACCTGGCTGATTGCGACATCCGTAGCAGGTGGCGTGGGAGGTGTCGCCACCGTTGTACCTTTCGCGGCGTCGCTTGCGCCGTCCGCGAGAGCGAAAGCGGCCGGTGCGCCGGTCGAGGTCGACATCAGCAGCCTGAAGCCCGGCGAGATGGTCACGGTGCCGTGGCGCGGCAAGCCCGTCTGGATCCTGAATCGCACCGATTCGATGCTGGCCGATGTGGTCAAGGCCGATAAGGAAGTGGCCGATCCGACCACGAAATCCCCGTATTCGATGCCGTTGCCCGCGTATTGCGCGAACGAATATCGCGCGCGGACCGATCGCAAGAACATTCTCGTCGTGATGGCCGTCTGTACGCACCTCGGCTGCACGCCTAGCCAACGCTTCACGCCGGGTCCGCAGCCGAACCTGCCGGACGACTGGCCGGGCGGTTTCCTGTGCCCGTGCCACGGTTCGACCTACGACCTCGCCGGTCGCGTGTTCAAGAACAAGCCGGCGCCTCAGAATCTCGACATCCCGCCCTACATGTTCACGTCGGCGACGACCCTCGTGATCGGCAAGGACGAGAAAGGAGAAGCGTGATGGCTGCCGACAACAAAGAAGTCTCCACCACAGGTGTCACCGGCTGGATCGACCAGCGCTTCCCGCTCACGTCCACCTGGAAGAAGCACGTTTCCGAGTACTACGCGCCGAAGAACTTCAACTTCTGGTACTTCTTCGGCTCCCTCGCGCTGCTGGTGCTCGTCAACCAGATCGTCACGGGCATCTTCCTGACGATGAACTACAAGCCCGACTCGACGCTCGCGTTCGCGTCGGTCGAGTACATCATGCGCGAGGTGCCGTGGGGCTGGCTGATCCGCTATATGCACTCGACCGGTGCATCGATGTTCTTTGTCGTCGTGTACCTGCACATGTTCCGCGGGCTGATGTACGGGTCGTATCGCAAGCCGCGCGAACTCGTGTGGATCTTCGGCTGCGCGATCTTCCTGTGCCTGATGGCCGAGGCGTTCTTCGGCTACCTGCTGCCGTGGGGCCAGATGTCGTTCTGGGGCGCGCAGGTGATCGTGAACCTGTTCTCGGCGATCCCGTTCGTCGGCCCGGACCTGTCGCTGTGGATCCGCGGCGACTACGTTGTGTCCGACGTCACGCTGAACCGCTTCTTCGCGTTCCACGTGATCGCGATTCCGCTGGTGCTGGTCGGCCTCGTGATCGCGCACCTCGTCGCGCTGCACGAAGTGGGGTCAAATAACCCGGACGGCATCGAGATCAAGGCGAAGAAGGACGCGAACGGCGTTCCGCTCGACGGCATCCCGTTCCATCCGTACTACTCGGTGCACGACTTCTTCGGGGTCTGCGTGTTCCTGATGGTGTTCGCGCTGATCGTGTTCTTCTCGCCGGAGATGGGTGGTTACTTCCTCGAGGCGAACAACTTCGTCCCGGCGAACCCGCTGCAGACGCCGCCCGAGATCGCGCCGGTCTGGTACTTCACCGCGTTCTACGCGATGCTGCGCGCGACCACCGACCCGTTCAAGATCGTGCTGATGATCGTGATCGCGCTGCTCGGCGTGCTCGCGCTGATCCGCGCGCGCGGCAAGTGGAAGGTCGGCCTGCCGGTGCTGGCCGCGGCGATCGTCGTGTTCATGTTCCTGACGGAGTCGAAGTTCTGGGGCGTCGTCGTGATGGGCTCGGCGGTGATCACGCTGTTCTTCCTGCCGTGGCTCGACCGCAGCCCGGTGAAGTCGATCCGCTACCGGCCGCTGTTCCACAAGGTGTTCCTCGGGATCTTCGTCGTGGCGTTCCTGACCCTCGCGTTCCTCGGCACACGGCCGCCATCGCCGGTCGCGACGCTGATTGCGCAGGGCTGCGCGCTGATCTACTTTGCGTTCTTCCTCGGCATGCCCGTCTGGACGCCGCTTGGCACGTTCAAGCAGCCGCCGGAGCGGGTGCGCTTCAAGCCCCATTAACGTGAGCGAGGAGAGAACGACATGAAGAAACTGCTTTCGACGCTCGCGCTGATCGGGGCCACGGCCGTTGCGCTGCTTGCGGCGCCGGCCGTGCGCGCGGAAGGTAATTTTCCGCTCGACCGGGCGCCCGATAACACGGAAAATCTCGTTTCGCTTCAGCACGGCGCGCAATTGTTTGTAAACTATTGCCTGAACTGCCACAGCGCGAACCTGATGCGCTACAACCGTCTGACGGATCTGGGCATATCCCAGAAGGAGATCGAAACGAATCTCCTGTTCACGACCGACAAGGTCGGGAACACGATGTCCGTCGCGATGCGGCCCGAAGACGCGAAGAACTGGCTCGGCACCATGCCACCCGACCTGTCGGTCGAGGAGCGGGCGCGCAGCCGCGACTGGCTGTACACGTATCTGCGGAGTTTCTACCGCGACGATACGCGGCCGACCGGCTGGAACAACGCGGTGTTCGAGAACGTCGGCATGCCCCATGTATTGTGGCAACTGCAGGGGCAGCGCACTGCCAAATTCGAAGACAAGACGGACGAGGAGACGGGCGAGAAGGCCCACACGCTCGTCGGCTTCCAGCAGGTCACGCCGGGGACGTTATCGTCGCCGGACTATGACGCTGCGGTGGCCGACCTGGTGGCCTATATGACATGGATGTCCGAGCCGGCCCAGCAGACCCGCAAACGCCTCGGCGTTTGGGTGCTGGTCTTTCTCGGTGTCCTGACTTTCCTGGCCTGGCGGCTCAATGCCGCCTACTGGAAAGATATCAAGTAAACACGCCTGACCGGCGTGGGGCCGGCGCAAGGTGGAACCCGTGAAAGGGGTTGCGCCGCGTGCCGGCCCTCGGCTTTTTTGAGGAAACGCAAATATGATGGTTCTGTATTCCGGCACAACTTGCCCGTTCTCCCAGCGTTGCCGGCTGGTGTTGTTCGAGAAGGGCATGGATTTCGAGATCCGTGACGTCGACCTGTTCAACAAGCCGGAAGACATCTCGGTGATGAACCCGTACGGTCAGGTGCCGATTCTGGTCGAGCGCGACCTGATTCTGTACGAATCGAACATCATCAACGAATACATCGACGAGCGCTTCCCGCACCCGCAACTGATGCCGGCCGACCCGGTGCAGCGCGCACGTGCACGCCTGTTCCTGCTCAACTTCGAGAAGGAGCTGTTCGTTCACGTCAGCACGCTCGAGAACGAGAAGGGCAAGGCAGCGGAGAAGAATCACGAGAAGGCACGCCTCGCGATCCGCGATCGCCTGACGCAGCTCGCGCCGATCTTCGTGAAGAACAAGTACATGCTCGGCGAAGAGTTCTCGATGCTCGACGTCGCGATCGCGCCGCTTCTGTGGCGTCTGGATCACTACGGCATCGAGCTGTCGAAGAACGCCGCGCCGCTGATGAAGTATGCCGAGCGGATCTTCAGCCGCCCGGCCTATATCGAAGCACTGACGCCGTCCGAAAAGGTCATGCGTCGTTGATGATGCAATGAAGGCATGACGGAGCGGGCGGCGCGGCGTGCCGCGTGCCCGCTCCGGGTTCGAGGATTGTGATGCAAGAGATTTCAACGAAGCCATATCTGCTGCGCGCGCTGTACGAGTGGTGCACCGATAACGGTTACACGCCGCATATCGCGGTGAGGGTCGACAACTCGACGCGCGTGCCGCGTCAGTTCGTGCGTGACGGCGAGATCGTGCTCAACATCAGCTTCGAGGCGACGAGCCAGTTGCAGATGGGTAACGAGTGGATCGAGTTCACCGCCCGGTTCTCCGGGAAGGCGCACAAGATCGAGATTCCGGTGGCCAACGTGCTCGCGATCTACGCGCGGGAGAACGGGCAAGGGATGGCGTTCCAGGTCGACGCGGTGGCGGGTGAGGGCGAGGATTCGGGTGCATTCGAAGACGATGCCGCGCAGGCCGACGAGGTGTCGCGTGACGAGTCGCCTGCCGTATTGACGCCTGTCGTCGATGTCGGCGCGAACGAGGAGCCGTCCGAAGGTGCCGACGAACCGCCGAAAACCGACGGCGACGGCTCGAAAGGCGGTAGCAGACCTCGCCTCAAGATCGTGAAATGAGGTAGAATCTCGCGCTTACGCCGGCTTAGCTCATCTGGTAGAGCAGTTGATTTGTAATCATCAGGTGGCGGGTTCGAGTCCTGCAGCCGGCACCAAATCCGAAAAGGGGTTACGGAATTTTTCCGTAACCCCTTTTTTCGTTTCGACGCAATCAGCAACGACGCGCTGATTGGGTATGCTTCCCGCGCTGCGCAATCCCGCCAGCCAGCACACCTCACTCCGCCCCCCCTTTCCCTGTCACGCCCGCGTCACGCTGTGCCCCTAACGTTGCACATTCCCGTCGCGGCACCATCGTCGCGATCCGGGCGTGCGCACCCCGCACGCGACGCCGTGCCCGCGTCGCGCAAGCGGTCAACCGGGATCTCGCTCCCGACAGCGCATCGACCATGCACCGCGCTATTCCATTCGAAAACACGATCGACGCCGATTGAGTTGGATCGCGGACGATCAGGAGACACGGACCATGCTGAGTCCACATGAATTTTCGATGCTGCTGCGCATTGCTCGCGCGCCGGACAGCGTCGACCCGTCGAACCCGGCTTTCGCCGTGCTCGTCGAAAAGCGGCTCGTTGACGATACGCAGGTACGCGTGAATGCGGTGGCTGCACGCCCGGCGCTGACGCCGATCGGACAGCTGCTGCTTGCGCGCTTTGACGAAGCTGCTTGAACGAAGCTGCTTGAGGGGAAACGAACAGAACTGCAGAAGGGCGTCACGCCTTCGCCGCAGCGAAGAACGTGACGCGATGAAAGCGCGGCGAACCGCTTACTGCGCGAGCGGCACCGTCACGTCGCTGCCGAACCAGTGCATCGAGATCTTCTTCAACGTGCCTTCCTTGCGCAGCGAATCCAGCGCATCGTTGATCGCCTTCTCGAACTTCGGATTGCCCTTGCGGAACGGGATCGCCATCTCCTGCTTGCCGCCGTTGAGCACCGCGCCCGAGCGCAGCGGCAGGTTCGACGTCTTGATCATGTACGGCAGCATCAGGCGGTCGTCGAGCGTCGCCTCGATCCGGCCCGCGGCGAGGTCGCGCAGCTTTTCCGGCGCGCCCGGATACGTCTGCACCTCGATGCCCGGCACGCTGCGCGCCATCTGGTCGTAGTTGGTGCCGAGCGTCACGCCGAGCTTCTTGCCCTTGAAATCCTCGAGCGACTTGAAGTTGCGCGTGTCGTCCTTGCGCTGGATCAGCTGCGCGGCCGAGTACGTGTACGGCTCGCTGAAGTCGAGCACTTCCTTGCGCTGCGGCGTAATCGTGACCTGGTTGACGATCACGTCGAACTTGCCGGCCTGCAGCCCCGCGATGATCCCGCTCCATTCGGTGGGGATGAACTGCGTCTTCACGCCAAGCTTGCCGGCGACCGCATTCGCAACGTCGACGTCGAAACCCTCGAGCTGACCCGAGGTGCCGCGCGAGTTGAACGGCGGATACGTGCCTTCGAGCCCGACGCGCAGCACGCCGGCTTTCTTCACCGAGTCGAGCAGGTCTTCCGCGTGCGCGGCGACGGCCGTGAAACCGAGGGCCGACGCGAGCAGCAGCCCCGACAGCAGAAACTTCGAACGTTTCATCGCAGATCTCCAGTGTTCAATGTGGTAATTGTGCGCCGGGCATCGAGCGTGCCCGGGCTGGGCCGGAATACGGGCACGTAGACACTACTCGCAACCGGAGCGCGCCGGAAGTCGAATTGGCCCTGATTGCAATCGATTTCAGCGGGCGGCGGTGGTACTGCAGAGTGGCGACGCCGCGTGTGATGCGTTTAGGAATGCGCTTTTAAATCAGGGCCATTTTCCTTTTCGTGCCGTAATTTGTCTGTAAAATCGCGCGAGCGAAATCGCAATAGCGCGCCATCCGAGGGCGCGTCACAAGAAGAAAAGGCCGTTGCCATGAACATGCAGAACACGATTGCCGCATTGCGCGGCGGGTTGCTTCAGCAGGACCGGCTGCTGAAGCTCGATACGCCATTGGGGGCCAACGTGCTGACCGTGCAGCGGGCGGTCGGCCGTTCGCGCATCGGGCGCGCATACGAATTCACGCTCGACGTGCTGTCGGCCGATGGTGATCTGGAACTCAAAAAACTGATCGCGCAGCCCGTTACGTTGTGGATCCAGCAGGGCGATCGCAGCTACCGGCCGGTCAACGGATATGTCCATACAGCGCGCCGCCTCGGCGCCGACGGCGGGCTCACGACCTATCAGCTCACGTTCGCCGATTTCACCCATTTCCTGAAGTTTCGTCGCGACCAGCGCCTCTGGAACGACACGACCGTCGACCAGATCATCAGCGATGTGCTGAATCAGCATCCGCAGGCGCAGGGGCATTTTCGGTTCGCGCTGTCGAAGCCGCTGCCGAGCCGTTCATACACGCGTCAGCACGACACCGACTGGCATTTCGTGCACCGGCTGATGGAGAGCGAAGGCCTCTACAGCGCGTGGCAGCAGGCCGACGACGGCAAGTCGCATACGCTCGTGATCACCGACAACCTGCAGGCGTTCGCGTCGCTGTCGCCGGAAACCGTGCGCTTCTATCGCGGCGGCGCGGCGAGCGAAGCCGACGCGTTCACGCAATGGTCGGGCACGCGCACGCTGCAGAGCGTGACGCGGACGACGCGCACGTTCGACTACAAGAATCCATCGCAACCGTCGAACCCGAAGGGCACGACGCTGCCGACGATGGGCGGCCAGGGCGAATTGCCCGATCAGCTCGAAGTCTACGAGTACACCGGGGCGTATACGTATCTGGACCAGACGCGCGGCGACCATCTGACGAAGATCCGGATGGAGGAATGGGAGTCGCAGGCGAAGCGCTTCCATGGCGCGGGCGGCGTGCGCGCGATCGATGCCGGACGGCGCTTCATGCTGTCGGATCATCCCGAGCACGATCGCGATCCGGCAGACCAGCGCGAGTTCGCGGCGATCGGTGTCGAGTGGTGGATCGAGAACAACTTGCCCGTCGCGAGCAGCAGCGCGGACTTTCCCTACAGCCTGCGCGAAGCATTGACGCAAGCGCAGGAGGGCTACGGTGCCGATCCCGCGTTTCGCGTGCCGCATGATGACGGCTCGGTCGGCTTCTACCTCGTCGAAGTCGAAGCGCAGCGCGTGAGCGTGCCGTATCGCAGCCCGTTCGAACACGAGAAGCCGCAGATGCATCTCGAGACGGCGATCGTCGTCGGGCCGCAGGGTGAGGAAGTCTATACCGACGAGTTGAACCGGATCCGCGTGCAGTTCGTGTGGGATCGTCTGAATCCGGGTAACGAGAACGCGTCGTGCTGGGTGCGCGTGGTGCAGTCGGATACCGGTGGCGGCTACGGCGGCGTGCATGTGCCGCGGATCGGCGAGGAAGTGCTGATCGACTATGTCGGCGGCGATTGCGACCGGCCGTTGGCGGTCGGTCGCGTGTACAACGGCGCGAACCAGCCACAGTGGCACTCCGACGGGATTCTGTCCGGATATCGATCGAAAGAGTATTCGGGCGGCGGCTACAACCAGCTCGTGATGGACGACGCGACCGGGCAGAACCGCGTGCAACTAATGAGCAGCAGCGCGAACAGCCTGCTGCATCTGGGCTACATCATCGATCAGAGCGGCAATTCGCGCGGGTCGTATCTGGGCAGCGGGTTCGACCTGCGCTCGGATGCGTATGGCGCGGTGCGGGCGAGCCAGGGGCTGTACGTCACCACCCATCCGAAGGCGCCGAACAGCCAGCCGCTCGACGTGAAGGAAGCGCAGCAGCAGCTCGTGACGGGCGAGAGCCTGGTCGAAGCGATGTCGGGCGTGAGCGAGCAGCATCAGGCGGAGAGCCTGAAGGACGCGCAAGACACGATGCGCGCGTTCACCGACGCGACGCAGAACAGCGTGTCGGGCAACGCGTCCGGCGGACGCACGGCAGGCGGTGGCACGGGCAGCGCGAACGCATTCAAGGAGCCGGTGATGCTGTTCGGCAGCCCGTCCGGGATCGGGATGTCGACGCAACAGTCGCTGCACATGGTCGCGAACGATCACGTGAACGTCGCAAGCGGACAGAGCGTGCATGTCGCGGCGGGCAAGTCGCTGATCGGCAGTATCGGACAGAAGCTGAGCCTGTTCGTGCAGAACGCGGGGATGAAGCTGTTCGCGGGCAAGGGCAAGGTCGAGATCCAGGCGCAGTCGGACAACGTCGAGGTGACCGCGCAGAAGGCGGTGAAGGTTGTGTCAGCAACCGATCGGATCGAGATCGCGGCCGATCAGGGAATTCTGTTGACCAGCGGCGGCGGGTATATCCGCATCCAGGGCGGCAACATCGAGATTCATACGCCGGGCGCGGTGGACGTGAAGGGCGCGTCGCATACGTTCGCGGGGCCGGCAAGCATGGGCTATCCGCTGCCGAGCCCGCGGCCGGATCAGCCGGGGCAGCTTGAACTGTTTCACAAGTACGTGAACGGCGAGGCGGTGAAGGGTGGGTTGTTCACGGTGAAAGACGTGAACGGCGCCGTGCTGAAGAAAGGCGCGCTCGACAACAGTGGCTATACGGTCGTGAGCGGCTTGCCGCCGGGCGCGGTACGCGTCGAGTTCGGGAAGGACCCGCGCGAGTCGGATCAGCCGGCGAATTACTTCAAGCAGGGGAAGTGGCCGGCAGAGCCGGTCGAGCCGTCGCCGGAAGCCGCGCAGGCAGCGGCAAGCGGGCAGCTAGCGAGCCAGTTGCAGGGAATGGCGCCCGCGGCGACCACGGCGGCGATGGGGCTCGCGAGCGGCGGCAGCGCGGGCGCTGCGCTCGGCGGGCTGGCGAGTTCCGCATTGCCGGCTGCCGCGAGTGCACTTGGTGGAGCGGGCGTCGCGTCGGCGTTGCAGACGGCCTCCAGCCTGAGCGGTGCAGCGAAGCAGGTGGCCGGGATGGTGCAGGCCGCACGTCAGGGTGGACTTGCGGCGCTGGCCGCGCCGGCCACGAATGCCGCGTCCGGGGCGCTGCAGGGAGCATTGCCCGGCGTCACTGGAATCGCGGGCAAGGGCGCCACGACGGTGGCGTCAGCCGCGGGCGGTATGAAACTGCCGACCCCCGGGTTTGGCGGACCGCTGAAATCCTGAGAGGGCGGCTTGTCAGCCGTCTAAAAAAACGAATTGAACGAAGAGCGACATGGCACAACAACTTCCACCGGGCGCCGAGAAGGAACAGGCCGTTACCTGGCTCAGCGATGTTTCCCCCAAGGATGTCGCCGCGGGCGGCAACCGCTTCGATGCGTGGTTGCGACGGATCAGCGGCAACCACATCACGTTCGAGGACGTGAAGACCTTTGCCGGTGCAGTGCCGATCGTCGGCAACATCATGGCGATGGTCGACGCGCTCGGCGACATTGCCGAGATCGTCGAGAAGCGCGGCGGTCAGGTGCTCGACTACATGAGCCTCGCGATCAACCTGCTCGGCATCATTCCGATTCCGCCGACGCTCGCGCCGTTCCGGATGTCGGCGCGCCCGCTGCTCGCGCTCGTTCGTCACGAATTGCTGGCGACACGCAGCAATCTCGGCGCGGCGATCATCTCCGTGCTGGTCACGCATATCAACGCGACTTGCGCGACCGAGATCGAGGATTTTCTCAACAAGCTGAAGGCCGGCCTCGTCGAGCTGCTCGACGGATGCGCATCGAAAGCCGAAGAGATCATGCTCGCGCTGGCGACGGGCATGGACAAGGCGCTGCACGGGCAGCTCTTCGACGCCAACGCCAATCTGAGGCGCCAGCAGCAGCTCGCCAAAAAAATGGCGGACGCCCGGCCGTGGTACAGCCCGAGCCGTGTCGGCGACGGCATCCAGTTCGCGTACGAAGGCACCAAGGCGCTCGGGAAGAAGGCCGTGAACAAGACGGCCGGCACCATGGCGACGCTCGCGCCCGACGCATGGCTCGAGCCGTTTCGCGGCACGGTGACGTTCCTGCGGACCGAGGCGCCGAAGATCGCGAAGTCGATCCGTTCGCTCGCCGGCAGCGAAGAAGGCAAGATGATGTGGCTGGTCTTGCAGCTGATCGAGGCTGTCGGGCGCGTGAAGGCACGCGCGAAGCTCCATGAGCAGAGCGCGGACGTCAAGGCGGCAGGGACGAGCCAGGCGAAGAAGACGCGCGGGCAGGAGGGGCTGGAGAAAACCAACGGGCAAGCACCATCCGAAGGGCCGGGGAAGAGCACGTGCAAGTCTTGCGGCGTCGGGGCATCGCCCGCATCCATCGATTTCGCGTTCGGTGACGAAACGTTCTCGCACGTCGATTTCGACCTGCCGGGCGCGCTGCCGCTCGTCTGGGAGCGTACGTACCGTTCCCGGCTTTCCGCGTATGACGACGGCGAACTGGGTGCGCGGTGGATCACCCCTTATACGACGCGAATCGACATCAAGAACGGTCAGTGGATCTATCGCGATGCGGAAGGGCGCAGCATCGAGTATCCGGCGCTTGCGGCCGGCGCGGTGCACGACGATCTGTCGGAGAACCTGACGCTGTCGCGACTCGACGATACGTGGGTGACGATCGCATACGGCCACGCCGTGCTACATGTCTACGAGCGCCGCGGCGACGCATTCCGGCTCGCGATGCAGAAAGACCGCGCCGGAAATGCGATCACGCTCGACTACGATGCGCTCGATCGCCTTGCGCGCGTCATCGACGCAAGCGGCAATGTGCTCGCGTTCGAGCACGACAAGCATGGTCGAATCCTGCAGATCGAGCACGTGCTCAAGGACGGTGCGCGCCGTACGCTGGCAAGCTACGAGTACGACGCGGCAGGCGACCTCGTGCGCGCGGTCGATCGGCACGGCAATGCGCGGACGTATCAATATCGCCGTCACCTTGTGACGCGCTACACCGATCGCACCGGTCGCGGGATGACGCTCGAATGGGATGGCGCGGATGCCGAAGACAACGCGGACGCGAAATGCATCCGTGAATATGCCGATGACGGGAGCCTCGATCTCAGGCTCGCGTGGAACCCGAATATCCGCCTGACCTATGTGACCGACGCGCTCGGTCAGATGACGCGCTACTACTTCAATATCCATGGTTACGTGTACCGGATCGTGTATCCGGACGGCAACCAGGAGTGGTTCCGGCGCGATGCGCATCACAACCTCGTGCTGCATATCCGCCAGGATGGCAGCATCGAGCGGCGGGAATACGACGCGCGCGGCAATCTGGTCCTGCATGAGCTGGCGGACGGCAGCGTCGTCGCGATGGCGTACGACGACAAGGATCAGATGATCCGGCTCGTCGATCCGAACGGACACGTGTGGCAGCGCAAGTACGACGATGCGGGCAACCTCGTCGAGGAGATCGATCCGCTTGAGCACTCGACGAAGTACGAATACAACGACAAGGGATTGCCGACGCAGATCACCGATGCGAAAGGTGGCTCGAAGGTGCTCGAGTACAACGAGGCGGGCCAGGTCACAAGCTATACGGATTGCTCCGGAAAGAAGACGGAGTGGCGGTACGACGATATTGGCCGCGTGATCGAGACCAAGGACGCATCCGGGGGCATGGTTGCCTACGGTTATGGCGCGAATGGCCAATTGACGGAAATCCGTTCGCCGGCCGGTGTCGAACACGTGCAGTACGACGCCGAAGGACGAATGCTCACGCATACGGATCAACTCAATCGATCGACGCGATATGGCTACGATGCGGTTGGCCGCATTGCGAGCCGCGCGGATGCGCTCGGCCAGACGATTGCGTATCGCTACGACCGTCTCGGCCGATTGAGTGCGCTGAACGATGCCAACTTCGCGACGTACCAGTTCCACTACGATCCGGCGGGGCGACTGATCGAGGAAGTTGCGTTCGACGGCAAGTCGACGCGCTATCAATACGATCCGGACAGCGGCCGCCTTGTTTCGGTCGACGAAGCGGGTTGCGTGACGTCGATCGATGTCGACGCAAACGGCCGTCTGCTGAAGCGGGTCGCGGGGGAGAGCGAGGAGCGGTTTGCCTACGACCCGAGCGGCCGGCTGATCGACGCGGCGAATCGATACAGCCGCGTGCAGTTCTTCTTCGATCCGGTCGGCAATCTGGTGCGCGAACATCACGCGTACGATCTGTTCGGCGAACGACGCAGCTACGTGTGGCACCACGAATACGATGAACTCGGCAACCGGCGACGTACGGTGCGGCCGGATGGGCATGCCGTCGACTGGTTGATGTACGGTTCCGGCCATGTGCACGGGATGCTGCTCGATGGCGAGGAGCGCGTGCAGTTCGAGCGCGATGATCTTCATCGCGAGACGGTGCGCGTGCTGTCGAGCAAGATCGGTCAGCGCACGCACTACGATCCGGCGGGGCGCGTGCTGCAGCAGACGATCCAGCGGTCGACGTCGCCCGCGCCGCTCGCCGAGCGGCGGTATCGCTATGACGCGGCGGGACAGTTGTCGCGGATCGAGGACAGCCGGAAGGGTGGGATCGACTATCGATACGATCCGGTCGGACGGTTGATCGAGGCGATCAGTCCGGTCGCGAAGGAACGGTTCGCGTTCGATCCGGCGAGCAACATCATCGATCCGGTGCGGACCACGGAGACGCCGGCCTCTCGTCCGAGCCCGGTGCGGCCGGAAAGCACGTTGCCGGTCGAGGTGCCGAAGGTGCTGGGCAACCTGCTGAAGGCGTATGCGGGAATGCACTTCGAGTACGACGCGCGCGGGAATCTGGTGCGCAAGCGTACACCGGCGGGGGAGCAGGAATACGAGTGGGATGAGTTCAATCGCTTGCTGTCTGCGCGGGTTGCTGAGACGTCGCGGCAGAGCCAGGCGCGGTATTTCTATGACGCGTTCGGTCGGCGCATTGCGAAGGAAGTGAACGGCGAGCGGACGGTGTTCGGGTGGGATGGTGACACGCTGGCGTACGAGAGTGACGGCGAGCGGGGCACGCACTATATCTACGAGCCGGGGACGTTCGTGCCGCTGGCGCAGTATGTGGCGGGGCCGGTCGAGGGGATCGCGACGCCGGAGTGGAAGAGTACCGATCGGTATGTGCCGGAGGAGGATCCGCTGCAGAAGGTGCCGGAGCGACGAGGCGGCGCGGTGCTGTTTTATTATCACTGTGACCAGATTGGTACGCCTCAACTGCTGACTGACGACGACGGTGACGTTGTATGGGAAGCGTCGTACAAGGCGTGGGGGGAAGCGCGCGAGGTTATTGCGCGGGCGTCGAAGGCGGCGGGGATCGTGGTGAGGAACCCGCTGCGGTTTCAGGGGCAGCAGGTTGATGATGAGACGGGGCTCTCGTATAACCGGCACCGGTACTATGATCCCGACGCAGGTAGATTCGTAAGTCGCGATCCGATCGGCCTGAAAGGTGGTGTAAACGTCTACCAATACGTTCCCAATCCCACTCATTGGATTGATCCGCTAGGGTTGGCATGTAGTCCGACGCGTCGCGCAAGTTTGAGAGAGATTCGGCGGCAACTTGGTATTCCAATGTCTCAACAGCCACTGAGTCAGAAAATGGTTCCATTAACGGACTCTAGCGGAGCCTGGATTCTGGGGGAAAATAAGCAGCCGGTTATGACTAGGGAGTTGACGTATCAAGTGAATGGCAAGAGTGTGATTGTCCAGGACCACTCTGCTGGGCATTATTACAATGAGGGGGGAATAGGTGATCAACCGTCGCACCACAATGTTCGACCCGAGGAAAATACTCGCACAGGTAAGGTGGATGGTATGGATGATCACTATTACTTCAACTGTCGAAACAGGAAATGAATATGACAATGAAAATAATGAATCCTCAGGCGATCACTTCAATTTATGGGGAATTTCCTTCCCTCGTCGAGGCGGAGCTAACTGAGGTTCGTGTCGCTCGAGACGAGCCGAGGATATCGATTAGGGTTGCAACGAAACGAAAGCCAATAAAGCAACCCGCGCGGTGGCCACAGAATTTCGATGAGGTTTATATCGAAATTTCGTTTATTGGGGTGAGCGATTTTTCGTTTTGTCAGTGGGGGCGCGAAAATATCGTTGACGAGGTTGATTTAAAGGATATTGATGATCGGGTGTCTGTTCGGTTCTCTTGCAAGAACAACGTTGCATTGAAATTCTCGTGCGATTGGATTCGTATTGAGAGTGTTGCCTGCGGGATCGTCGGGAGCCCTTAATTGATAAATCGAGCGGTTCGATCCGAGTAGCACCATTGACCCGGTGCGGTCTGCGGAGACGTCAGCATTTCGTCCGAACCCGGTGCGACCGGAAAGCACGTTGTCGGTTGAGGTGCCGAAGGACATCCCCACGCCAGCAAGTCTTCCAGGTTTTCCCGATGCTTGGCGCGCGAAACCGAAGACGCCAGTGCGGGGCGGTGGTGGTTTACGAAAGCGTTGGAAGCATGCGAATGGGTGTATTTGCGAGTGGGACTCACAGCACGGCGAAGTTGAGATGTACAACAAGCGAGGGAAGCACATGGGCGCGTTCGATCCCAACACTGGCGAAGCCATGGCCGGCAAATGCGCAGACGCTACAGGGACGATTGAACCATGAGCAACGAAAGAGTGTTGCGCTATATATCGGTGTTTGAAAGGGCGGGCGATGCGCACGTGAGGGATATCCATTTTTCAAGCCAGCCGTTACTACATGAGCTTCAGTCGATATTCTCGGTTGGTGCCGATGACCCGATGTACGACGAATATCCGATCGACGCGACGATAGCGAGTCGGCTCACCTCAGTTGTTCGTGAGCGTTTCGACTTTGAGCGATTCGAATATTTTCTTTCTTGTGATGTGGTGACGTAGGGTCATTGCAAGGACGAAGCTAACAAGGCCGCGCCAGCGGCCCGTGTCCTTTCCGGGCGCGCACGTCAGATCGACGCGATCTCCCGGACGCCCGGTAAGGAGCTTGATAGCGGGCGGGAGCGAAGCAAAGAATGGTCACTGCTACAGACACTCTGAGTTGCAACATGCCGACCTACATAAGACTCGGCATCAAATCGGAGGTTACTAATGTCAGCAAATCCAAAGAAGATAGAGAACGTGCTACGACTCGATGCGCAATCCCGATGCGAATATTTCCTCCGCAAGGTCGCCGACTTTGAAGTTGTCTGGAGCCTCTTTGATCAGGGGTGGGCCACTGCCCGCGCCGGCGCGGCGACGGTGGTGCCTTTCTGGCCTGAGGAGGCATTCGCAAAGTTGTGCGCGACTGATGAATGGCAAGGATTTTGTCCAAAGGCGATTGCGCTAGAGGATTTTCTAGAGCGGTGGCTGCCAGGGATGGCGAATGATCAGCGAATTTGTGCTGTCTTTGCGGCACCGAGTGATCGCGGGACACTCATGTCGCCGATGGACCTCGAAAAATTGATCAGACGGGAACGCGAGCAATACGAGTAACTCCGCGAAGGAACACATCCTTATGAGACGAAGTTGCACCGAACCACATCGGTAGAACGTCCGCACTTGAGACGGTCTATCGCGAAGGATTCGACGTTCGGTCGCCGTATTGCGAAGGAGGCGTACGGCGAGCGGCCGATGTTCGGGTGGGATGGTGACATAAAGAGCCGCAGTATGTGGAGTGCTACGCCTTACCGATCTGTTGGTGAATCTCAAAGGCTTGACGCTTGGGGAGAGGTGAAATCAGGACCGCGCGCCCCCGCCGGAATCTCGGATGCTTGCCGCAAGCGTGCCTTGAAGAAGGCGGATAAATACTTCGATCGACTCGGAGCCATCAAATGACGGACTTCACCACATTACTGGGCGCTGGCTTTCACAGAAACGCCCCGTCCACCCCAGCGGCCATCGGGAGCCTGGAAACGAGTCTGGGTGCTTCGCTCCCACCGAACTATAAGGATCTCCTCCTGTGGTCGGACGGGGGCGAGGGAGAGATTGGTGACCTCTATCTGGCCCTGTGGACCGTCGATCAGGTCGTCGAACTTAATGCCTTGTATTCAATCACGAAGCGCATGGGGCACGGGTTCGTGGGTATTGGTACGGATGGCGGGGATTACTGCTTTGCCCTCGACCTCAGAGGAGGCGAACGCTTCGTTGTTGTGCCGCTTGGCGCGCTCACAGAAGATGAAATTAAGCCTTTGGCGCGCGACCTTGTCGACGGACTGACTAGCATTCGAGACGGCGGCATAACGGGAGATGATCTATAACCGGCGCGTGATTCAAGTAGCGGACAGTTCATCAGCAAAGACACGATCGGGCTGCCGCGATCGAGGTCCAGTATTGAAAGATGACGATCGGGGATCTTGACTGCGATAAGGTACTTAACGATGCGGGAATTTAATTCGAAGGATTTGGATGCTCTGGATTTCGAGAGCGTTCGCGGTGTATTGCTCGGCGGAAAGGGTGGAATTTCCCTCCAAAAAGTCGTCTGTCTGCCGGAGGCTGATGTTTTATGTTGCACGTATATGAGAAAGCAGTTCAATGTGAAATTTGATCTGGATTACGGAGTTTCTCTTGAGGCGGTGAGTGATTTTTCTGTTGATGAGCTTAACGACATTGCTCGGATTTTGACGTGCTAGAAGATGACGGGCTTCCAAGGGTGTTGTCGGCGAGTCGCTTCCCTCAGCACTCGCACGACGCAGGATGATCAAGCCAGACCAATCTCACAGTCGCGGAATCGGCATAATGACGGCCTGCCAACGTGACACTGCGGCCCCAGCAAAAACTCATCCTCGTTACAAACGCACTACCCATGTCGACCATCACCGCGACCACCGCGTCGCTGAAGCACATCCTCGAACACCCCGGCGATTTCTCCGGATGGCTATGTCTGCCGCCGACGCCATGGACGCTCGATACAGAGGGCGCATTCACCGAAGACGCCGACCACACTGAAGCCGACATGCCGCCCGCCACCGTCCCACAACCCGGCTGGCGCGTGACGCTGAACAGCGCGACGATCGAGGACATCGTGATCAACGCACATGACCAGGTCGACGAACCAACAGTCGCGCAATTGTTCGATGCATTCGTGTTCTACGTCGACAACGACGAGTTCATCCTGCTCTGACGACGCACGCCACGCGCCACAGTAAAAAAGGACCGCTGAGCGGTCCTTTTTTGATGAAGCATCAGCGCGGAACGAAGCCTGCCCCTCAAGGCAACGAAATCGTCAAATTCGCGGACTCCGGTCCGACCTTGACGACTTGCGAATAAGGCGCCAACGCCTGCAGCGTCTTGTCCTTCAGATACGTATTGAGCCCGAGAAACCCCAGCAGCGCGACCAGCGCGAACACCGCCCCGATCGCCCAAACCGGCACCTCGCGCTTCAACCGATGCGCGATCTGGTCGGGCAGCGGCCAATGCGGCGCGAACGGCGCGCGCTTGCCTTTCATATGCGCGATCTCGTCGCCCAGCCGCGCGGTGAGATAAGCCAGCTTCTCCGGCCCCTCGAGCAGATACTTGCCCTGGAACCCGAGCAGCAGGCACATATGAAACACCTCGAGCGACTGCAACCGCGCCGCGCCCTGCGCGCGGCATTCCTCGAGATACTGAAAGAACTTCTCCCCCGCGAGCTGCTCGCCGAACAGCACGAGCTGCAGCGGCCGGCGCTCCCAGTCGGCCCGAATCTTGAACTGCGACGACAGCACCATTTCATCGACCGCCGCGCAATACGCGAACTTCGCGCCGTACACGTCTTCCGCGGCGATATTCAGCTTCTTCGCGCCGCGCTCGAAATCCGACAGGAATTCCTGGATCTTGGTGCTGAACTCGCTCGCGCTGTCCGGCTCGCGGCCGTTCTTGAGCAGGAACAGCATGAAGAACCCGTCGTACAGCAGGTCGACCAGCGAACGGGCCTGGAACGCGGCGTCGGTCGACGCCGGGGTCTGCAGCGGTGCCGGCGTGTTGTCGCCGAACAGGGAGGGCGCGTAGCTCATGAGGTGACCGCGATCAGTTCGAATTTCAGGTCATTGATGCCAGTCGGCGCGTAGATCATCGCGGACTGGGCCTGCAGCATGCGCTCGTACAGCGCGCCGCGCGAATCGAGCGAGAAATAGCACGCGCCCGGCCGCACGGGGATCGCGGGCGGCACCTGCGGCGTGTACGACAGGCGCACGCCGGGCATCGCCGACAACACGAGCTTGTCGACGTCGTCAGGCGCACCGACCTTGAAGCGGGCCGGCACGGCATCGATGAGCTCGACGTTCGGCATGTCCGCGGACACGGCCAGGTAGAACTCGGTCTTGTCGTCGATCTTGCCGGAATCGAGGCGCCCGAGGTGGAACGACGGACGCACCTCGTCGAGCGTGATCGCGAAGTAGCGCGTCGAGATCACGGTGTCGAGCAGCTCGCGCAGCATCAGGTCGAGACGCGCGAAGCTCGGGCCCGGGTCGTCGTGGCGATACACGGGCAGGTCGGCGAGCGTGTAGCCCTTCGAGAACGTCATCAATTGTCCCGCGAGGCGCAGCAGTTCCTGGAACAGTCGCTCCGGATGCAGCGCCGCATGCTGGTGCAAGTGCGCGAGCGTAGCGAACGCGGCGTTCGCGGTGTGCAGCAGCCAGAACGACGCGATGTCGCCGGAGCGGAACTCGATGATGTTCTTCGACGGCTCGCGATGAAAGCCGTACAGCGCGTTGACCTTCGCCTGCAGCGCGTCGACCAGTTGGCGCAACCGCTGGTGCAGGATCGGCGAAGCCTCGATCGCGAGGCACGGCGGCACGAAGCTGTCGTCGATCTCGAAGCCGGACGTCGCGGTGCGGCGCACGCGCACGAGCGGCACCGACAGCAGCTGGTCGCGCGGCTCGCTATGTGCGATCAGCTTGACCTGCGTCTTCAGGAACGTGATGTCAGCTTCGGCGGCGTCGGTGAAGTTGTCGGCGACGCTCGTCTGCTCGCTGACGAAACGCGTCATGAAACCGGCGGCCGGATCGTCGCTGTAGTTGGTGCCGTTCTCGCGCAACGGGTGCAGCGCGAGGTAGAACACGAATTCGTTGATGCCGTCGGGCAGCGTGTCGAGCGCGATCGGCGGCGGCAGGTCGTCGGCCTGCGGCGCGGCATACAGCGCGCCGTCCGGGAACACGAGCGCGAGCTCGGCCACGCGCAGCACGTTGCTGCCGAGCGCATCGCGGTCGATGCGCACCGAGCGCACGCCCCAGTTGTACGGCTGGATCGCCTGGATGGATTCGAACAGGCGCGCCTCGTGGTAGGCGTCCTGCCGCTGAAAGTGTTGAGGCCGGAGGAACAGCCCTTCCCCCCACAGCACCTTGGCCGAATAACTCATGTCAAATCCGGTTAATGTGGCGTTGCGATGTAATCGATTTGGTCATGCCCGAATTAACTCGCCAATTGTTAACTCTTGTTAATTGACATTCGCGCGTCATGTGTTTAACCGCAGCTGACCGACGAAAGCATATTCAGCGGTTGCGAAGGCGCGCCTTGTTGCGGTGCGATCACGGAACCATCAGTGACCGTCATCGCGCAATTATGCAGGCCGATGATTATGCCGGATTTCTCCGACTTCGCCGGGTCGAACGTCAATTTCCATCGCTGGATTGCGGGATCGCGGAACAGCGCGACGATGCCGAATGCCTGCGCTTCGCGCGATACCTTTTCGGTCGCGGTATAGCGTTGGCCCGGAATCAGCGTGATTTCACGCACGTTCAGCAGATCGGCGCCCAGCGCGGCCTTTTCCTTGGTCGGATCGGTGAACGCATCGAACGGCGCCTGCTGGAACGAAGTCGGATCCTTCAGCGCGTAGAGTCTCACCACTAATGCGAGCGGCTTGCGATCGTTCGCGGCATTCAGGTTGGACGCGGCGGCGAGCGTGAGCCCGATGTTGCGCGGCGGCTTCTGGGCGTCGGGCAGGTCGGGCTTGCCGACGCCGGCAGCCTGCAGTACGGCGCTCGCGGCGGAGCCGAGCAGCGGGGCGGCCGCGCATCCGGCCAGGAGCGCGCAGGCGATCAGCGGCAGCGCATAGCGAATCATGGACGATCTCATCGTATTTCCGGCGTGCCGCCTTTAACTCCCCTGTCAGAACTACCGGGCCTTGCGCGTTCTCCGCGTATGTCCGGCTTATCTGGTGTTCAACTATTAAGCAAACGTGCGGCGCATCGCGTCCCCGGAAAATTTTTCCGTCGCCCTGGCAGCGCGTTGCCGGGCAAGTAAAACTTGCGCATTCCGGTCGATGGGAAAGCCGCCGCCGGGCCTTTGCCAGAGGCGTTTCGCGGGGTAGCGCTCGGTTTTAAAAGGAATTACTCTGCACGCAGCGATTGAATTATGAAAAATTGATCGGTACTATACCCGCGCGCTTCTTGCAAAGCAAAAGAACCAGATTCTCAACGATTTTAATACTCACGCGCCGGTGGATATAAGATGAAAGACCGTCTCTTCGCAAAACTTTCTGGGGTAGTGCTGGCTTGCGGCGTGATCGCCGGTTGCGCGAGCCAGCCGCCGGCGCCGCCGACTGCCGAGGTGTTCAACAAGTCGCTGGCCGATGCAGACGCCGTTGCGAAGTCGGGTGACCAGGACAAGGCTCTCGGCCTGTACCAGCAACTCGCGAAGTCGGATCCGACGCGCGAGGAACCGTGGTCGCGCATCGCGCAGATCCAGTTTGCCCAGAACCACTATGGCCAGGCGATCGTCGCCGCGCAGGAAGCACTGCAGCGTGACGCGACCGACCGCCAGGCCAAGAGCGTGCTGGCCGTCGCGGGCCTTCGGATCGCGACGCAGTCGCTCGGCGAGTTGCGCCAGGACGCGTCGCTCGCGGGCGACGCGAAGTCGGACGCGCAGGCGCTTGCGAAGCAGTTGCGCGACACGCTCGGCGAATCGGCGCTATTCCCGCCGGAGCAACGGGTCACGAAGGCGCGTACGCCGCGCCGTATCGTTCATCGTCCGAAGGCCGGTGCGGCACCGGCCGCTGAAGCGGCAACGACCGCGCCGACACCGCCTGCCGCGCCGCAGGCCGCCGCGGGGCAGAAAGGCGGAGCCGATCCATTCAGCGCGCTGCGCAACTGACCGCAACTGACGCGATAACCACAACTAACCTGGGAGCCGTCGAGATGGCCAAGAAAGAAAGCATTCAGAAAAGCTTGCAGAAAATTCGGCCGCCGCGCGTCCAACTGACCTACGAGGTCGAGAAGGGCGACGCGATCGAGGTGAAGGAACTGCCGTTCGTCGTCGGGGTCGTCGGCGATCTGGCGGGCCAGTCGGAAATCGAGCAGCCGAAGCTGCGCGACCGCAAGTTCGTCAATATCGACCGCGACAACTTCGACGACGTGATGAAGGCGATCGAGCCGCGCGCCGCGTTTCAGGTGGAAAACCGCCTGAGCCCGGAAGGCGGCAAGTTCGCGGTCGACCTGAAGTTCCGTTCGCTGTCGGATTTCAGCCCGGACGAAGTCGTCGAACAGGTCGAGCCGCTGCGCCGCCTGCTCGAGGCGCGTTCGAAGCTCGCCGACCTGCGCAACAAGCTCGCCGGCAACGACAAGCTCGAGGATCTGCTGTCGGAAGTGCTGAAGAACACGCAGCAGCTGCAGGAGCTCGCGAAGGGCACGGGCGGCGACAAAGACGGCGAATGACGACGGAGTATTGAGATGAACCAGCAAACGGCTGCGGCCCAAGCGAGCGGCGCGGAATACGCCGCCGGGACTTCGTTGCTCGACGACATCGTCGAGAAGAGCAAGGTCGCGAAATCCGATTCCGAGCATGCGCGTGCGAAGGACCTGATCGGCGAACTCGTGCACCAGGTGCTCGACGGCACGGTGATCGTGTCGGACAACCTGTCGGCGACGATCGACGCGCGCGTCGCGGAGCTCGACCGCCTGATCTCCACGCAGCTCTCCGCGGTGATGCACGCGCCGGAATTCCAGCGCCTCGAAAGCACGTGGCGCGGGATGGACTACCTGGTCAAGGAAAGCAACACGGGCCAGACGATCAAGATCAAGGCGCTGCACGCACCGAAGCGCGACCTCGTGCGCGACTTCAAGGGCGCGAGCGAGTTCGACCAGAGCGCGCTGTTCAAGAAGGTCTACGAAGAAGAGTTCGGCACGTTCGGCGGCTCGCCGTTCGGTGCGCTGATCGGTGACTACGAGATCTCGCGCCAGCCGGAAGACATGTACTTCATCGAGCAGATGTCGCACGTCGCGGCCGCTGCGCATGCGCCGTTCATCGCGTCGGCGTCGCCGGAGCTGCTCGGCCTCGAGTCGTTCTCCGACCTCGGCAAGCCGCGCGATCTCGGCAAGGTGTTCGACACGGTCGAATACGCGAAGTGGAAGTCGTTCCGCGATTCCGAGGATTCGCGCTACGTCGGCCTCACGCTGCCGCGCTTCCTCGGCCGCCTGCCGTTCAATCCGAAGGACGGCCAGACCGCGGAGAACTTCAACTTCGTCGAGGATGTAGACGGCACCGAGCACGACAAGTACCTGTGGTGCAACGCGTCGTGGGCGTTCGCGGCACGCCTGACCGCCGCGTTCGACGACTTCGGCTGGTGCGCGGCGATCCGCGGCGTCGAGGGCGGTGGCCTCGTCGAGGATCTGCCGACCCACACGTTCAAGACCGACGACGGTGAAGTCGCGCTGAAGTGCCCGACCGAAATCGCGATCACAGATCGCCGCGAGAAGGAGCTGAGCGACCTCGGCTTCATCCCGCTCGTCCATTGCAAGAACTCGGATTACGCTGCGTTCTTCGCCGCGCAATCGGTGCAGAAACCGAAAAAATACAGCACCGACAGCGCGAATGCGAACGCCGTCCTGTCCGCCCAGCTTCAGTACATCTTCTCGGTATCGCGCGTCGCGCACTACCTGAAGGCGATGATGCGGGACAAGATCGGCAGCTTCGCATCGGCGCAGAACGTGGAGACTTTCCTCAACCGGTGGATTTCGCAGTACGTCCTGCTCGACGACAACGCATCGCAGGAACAGAAGGCGCAATTCCCGCTGCGCGAGGCATCCATACAAGTGTCAGAGATTCCGGGCAAGCCGGGCTCGTATCGTTCGGTCGCGTTCCTGCGCCCGCACTTTCAGCTCGACGAACTCTCGATTTCTCTGCGACTTGTCGCTGATCTGCCCAAACCGGCAAATTCATAAGCGAGTAGATCGCCCGGGCGGGCCGCCTGGGTAGGACGTTAAAACCACCTCTTTGGGGAGTCGAAGGGCCATGTTACATATGCACTTGCAGTTTGGTAGTCCCGCGGTGAAGGGCGAGTCCGCGGACAAGGACCACCAGGGCTGGATCGAGCTGAAATCGTGGGATCACTCGATCGTTCAACCGCGTTCGGCAACCGCATCGACCGCTGGCGGTCACACGATGACGCGTTGCGAGCACGGCGACATGATTTTCACGAAGGAAATCGATTCGTCGAGCCCGCTGCTGTACCAACACGCTTCGGGCGGCACCACGTTCGACGAGGTGACGGTCCATTTCTCGCGCGCTGACGGTGAAGGCAAGCGCGTGCAGTATCTGGAAGTCAAGCTCAAGTACGTGATCATCTCGAGCATCGCCCCGAGCGTTCGCGAAGAAGGTCTGCCGCTCGAGACGTTCTCGCTGAAGTACGCAGCTGTGCAGTGGAAGCAAACCCAGCAGAAGATCGGCGGCAACCAGGGCGGCAACACGCAAGGCGCCTGGAGTCTGACGAAGAACGACAAGACCTACGCGGTCTAAAGTCGGTTGCGGCAACGGGGCGCACGCGCCCCGTTGCCGTTTTCGCTGTGCGAGCCGGCTGATGAAACGATTCGAACCCAGTTTTCTCGACAAGCTGTTCGACGACGAACCGCACCTGCCGGCCTCGGCAGCGATGCGGCAATTGTCGCTGGACGAGCTCAAGAACACGGTCGCCCGCGACGTCGAGGCGATCCTCAACACCCGTATCGCGCACACCGAAATCGAGCTGGCCGCGCTGCCGGAATGCCAGAAGTCGGTGCTGACCTACGGGCTGAACGATTTCGCGGGGCTGAGCCTCGCGAGTCATTACGACCGTGCGTTCATCTGCAAGTCGATCCAGCAGGCCATCGCGCGCCACGAGCCGCGGTTGCAGCAGGTGCAGGTGACGTTCGAGCTGAACGAGCAGTCGACCAACGCGCTTTACTTCGCGATCCAGGCGCTGCTCGTCGTGCATCCGGCCGAAGAGCCGGTGAGTTTCGACGCGATGTTGCAGCCGTCGACGCTGCAGTATTCGGTCACGCGCACACGCGCGGCAAGAATGTTGTGAGTCAAGCCGCCGAGCGGGCCGGACCGCCCGGTGGAGGAACAGGGTCCGGCAGGAAATATTGAGGTTCGGGGTCGTCGATGGAAGAATTGCTGCCGTATTACGAGCGCGAATTATCGTTTTTGCGGCGCTATTCGCGAGATTTCGCCGAACGCTATCCGAAGATCGCCGCGCGGCTCGCGTTGTCCGGCGAGCACTGCGAGGATCCGCACGTCGAGCGGATGATCGAGTCGTTCGCGCTGCTGGGTGCGCGCATCAACAAGAAGCTCGACGACGACTACCCGGAATTCACCGAAGCGCTGCTGGAAGTGCTGTATCCGCACTACCTGCGGCCGTTCCCGTCGTGCTCGATCGCGCAATTCACACCGGCTTCACCCGGCCAGCAGACCGAACCGGTCGTGATCGACCGCGGCACCGAGCTGAAGAGCCGTCCGATCCGCGGCGTGCAGTGCCGGTTCCGCACCGCGTACGACGTGACGCTCGCGCCGATCCGCATTTCGGAAGCGCGCTACATGCCGGTCGCGCTCGCGCCGAGCGCGACGGTGCTGCCGTCCAACGCGACGGGCGTGATCTCGATCACGTTCGAATCGCTCGCCGCGCAGCTCGATCTCGGCGCGCTGAAGCTGCCGACGCTGCGCGCGCACCTGCACGGCGAACAGTCGTTCGTCGCCGCGCTGACCGACTGCCTGTTCGTCAACGTGCTCGGCGCGTATGTCGAGCCCGAGCGCAACGGCCGCTGGACCGCGCTGCGCAAGCTGCCGATCGCGCACGCCGGCTTCGACGAGGACGACGCGCTGATCGACTACCCGGCGAAGTCGCACCCCGCCTATCGCCTGCTCACCGAATACTTCGCGTTCCCCGACAAGTTCGATTTCGTCGATTTCGACCTCGCGGCGATCGCGCGCGCGTCGGGCCGCTGCCAGCGCGCGACCTTGCATCTGGTGCTGCAGGACGTGCGCAGCGATTCACACGTTGCACGGCTGCTCGAGCTGCTGACGGCCAGCCATTTCCGGCTGTTCTGCACGCCGATCGTCAACCTGTTCCGCCAGCACGGCGAGCCGATCCGCATCACGCACCGCGCGGTGTCGTATCCGGTGATCGCCGAAGCGCGCCGAGCGTTCGCGTACGAGGTGTACTCGATCGATTCGGTGAAGCTCGTCCGGCAGCAGGCGCATGAGGAATCGGTGATCGAGTTCCGGCCATTCTATTCGCTGCATCACGGCGAATCGGCGCGGATCGGTCATTACTGGTTCGCGCGCCGCAACGACTGGGTCGCGCAGAAAAGCCCCGGATACGAAACGGAGATCTCGATCGTCGACATCGACTTCGAGCCGACGTCGCCGCAGACCGACACGCTGAGCCTCGACCTCACCTGCACGAACCGCGACCTGCCGTCGATGCTCGCGTTCGGCCTCGAAGGCGGCGACCTGTTCCAGGAAGGCGGCGCGCAGACGAGCGGCATCTCGCTGCTGCGGCGCCCGACCCAGAGCGTGCGTTTCGAGCGCGGCCGCGCCGCGCACTGGCGGCTCGTGTCGCACCTCGCGCTGAACCACGTGTCGCTGGTCGCGCACGGGCTCGCGCCGCTCAAGGAAATGCTGACGTTGTACGACCTGCGGCGCACCGCCGTGTCGATGCGCCAGATCGACGGCCTCGCCGGCGTCGAGCAGCGCGGCGCCGTGCAGTGGCTGCCCGGCAAGCCGTTCGCGACCTTCGTGCGCGGCATCGAGATCCGGCTGACGATCGACGAGGAGCACTTCGTCGGTGCGAGCCTTGCGTCGTTCGTGCGCGTGCTCGACAGCTTCTTCGGGCTGTATGTCCACCTCAACAGTTTCGTTCAACTAGTCGTGGTGTCGAAGCGCACCGGCGAGGAGATCATCCGATGCAAGCCCCGAACCGGCGAATCGATCCTGGCGTAGTCGACGCGCTGCTCGACGAGCCGCACCGCTTCGAATTCTTCCAGGCGGTGCGCGTGCTCGAAGGGCTGTTCGCGCGGCAGGCGTCCGATGCGCCCGGCGCATGGCGGCAGGGTGACGTCGTCGCGCAGCACATCGAATTCCGCAACACGCTGTCGCTCGGCTTTCCGCCGAGCGAGATCGAAGGCGCCCGCTCGTTCCACGACGGCGGCAAGCTGCTCGATTCGGATGAGGAACGCGGCGCCGCGCTCGCGGCCGGCGAGCTCGGTCACGTCGAGCTGACGCCCGCGTTCTTCGGGCTGCTCGGCGCTCAGGGCGCGCTGCCGCTGCACTACACCGAGCAGATCGTCGCGCGCGAGCACCTGAAGCGCGACCACGCGGCGCGCGCGTTCTTCGACGTGTTCTCGAACCGCGCGACCGCGTTGTTCTACGCGGCGTGGAAGAAATACCGGCTGCCGTTCCATTACGAACTCGATCGCGACGAGCGCTACCTGCCGCTCCTGCTCGCGATCGCCGGCGTGCCGAGCGACGAGATCCGCGACAGCCTCGCGGCCGGCGCGGGCGGCGTGCTCGACGAGGCCGTCGCCGGCTACGCGCTCGCCGCGCGGCACCGGCCGATGTCGGCCGCGTACCTGCAGCGCACGCTGTCCGACTACTTCCGCGTGCCGGTGAAGATCGACCAGTTCGTCGGCAAATGGTACGACGTGCCGCCCGACCAGTTGAGCGTGCTCGGCGAGGTCAACGCGGTGCTCGGCGCGACGGCGCTCGTCGGCGAACGTGTGTGGCAGCGCGACATGCGCGCGCGGATCGTCGTCGGCCCGCTGTCCAAGCGCGACTACGAGGCGTTCCTGCCCGGCGGCGCGCACGCCGTCGCGCTCGAACGGATGCTGACGCTGCTCGCCGGCGTCACGCTCGAATACGAGGTGAAGCTCGTGCTGAAGCGCACCGAGGTTGGCGCGAGCGTGCTCGGCGCGGGCTCGCGGCTCGGCTGGGACGCGTTCCTCTGCACGCGCGACGCGCTCGACGACCGCTCGGACGCCCGCTACGAACTGCATGTGATTCACTGATTCCAAACGACAATAAACACCAATCGAACCTGAGATCGACGCCATGAGCACGCCTCTGAAGACCCTGATCACGAAACTGAATCCGCTGTGCCGGCACGCGACCGAGCGTGCGGCGAGCGCGTGCCTGGCGCGCGGCCATTACGAGGTCGATCTGGAGCACCTGTTCCTCGCGCTGCTCGACGAAGCGACGGGCGACCTGCCGCTCGCGTTGCGCGCGAGCCGCGTCGATCCGCATGCGCTGCGTGCCGATCTCGAGCGCGAACTCACGCGGCTGAAGACGGGCAACACGCGCACGCCGGTGTTCTCCGTGCATCTGATCGCGCTGTTCGAGCAAGCGTGGCTGATCGCGTCGCTCGATTCGCAGCTCGGCCGCATCCGCTCGGGGCACCTGCTGCTCGCGCTGCTGACCGCGCCCGATCTCGCGCAGTTCGCGCAGCGCATGTCGTCGCAGTTCGCGGAAATGAATGTGACGGACCTGAAGCACAAGTTCGACGAGATCATGGGCGGCTCGAGCGAGGCCGAGCCGCGCCAGCCGGATACGGAAGAGGGCGACGTCGCGTCGGCTGCCAACGGCGCCGCGCCCGCGGCCGGCCCGTCGAAGACGCCCGCGCTCGACACGTACACGACCAATCTCACGCAGCGTGCGCGCGACGGCAAGATCGATCCGGTGATCGGCCGCGAAGCGGAGATCCGCCAGGCGATCGACATCCTGATGCGCCGCCGCCAGAACAACCCGATCATGACCGGCGAGGCCGGCGTCGGCAAAACGGCGGTTGTCGAGGGTCTCGCGTTGCGGATCGCGGCCGACGACGTGCCGCCGCCGCTGCGCGGCGTCGCGCTGCACGTGCTCGACATGGGCCTGCTGCAGGCCGGCGCGAGCGTGAAGGGCGAGTTCGAGAACCGTCTGAAGAGCGTGATCGACGAGGTGAAGAAGAGCGCGCACCCGATCATCCTGTTCATCGACGAGGCACACACGATCATCGGCGCGGGCGGCCAGGCCGGCCAGAACGACGCGGCGAACCTGCTGAAGCCGGCGCTCGCGCGCGGCGAGCTGCGCACGATCGCCGCGACGACGTGGAGCGAATACAAGAAGTACTTCGAGAAGGATGCGGCGCTTGCGCGGCGTTTCCAGGTCGTGAAGGTCGAGGAGCCGAGTGAGCCGCTCGCGGCGGCGATGCTGCGCGGGATGTCCGGGCTGATGGAGAAGCACTTCAACGTGCGGATCCTCGACGACGCGATCACCGAGGCCGTGCGCCTGTCGCATCGCTACATCAGCGGCCGCCAGTTGCCGGACAAGGCGATCAGCGTGCTTGACACCGCGTGCGCGAAGGTCGCGCTCGCGCACAGCGCGACGCCGGCGGCGATCGACGACACGAAGAAGCGCATCGAGCGCATCGACGCGGAAATCGCGTCGCTGGAGCGCGAATCCGCGGGCGGCGCGTCGCACGACGAGCGGCTCGGCGAGCTACGCGGCGCGCGCGACACGGCGCTCGCGCAATTGACCGAGGGCGAGGCGCGCTATGAAGCCGAGCGCGTGATCGTCGCCGAGATCACCGAACTGCGCGACACGCTCGACAAGGGGCGCGGCCCGTCGGAGGACGGCGAGCCGGTCGACGTGCCGGCCACCCGCGAAAAGCTGGCGGAGCGCGTCGCGGCGCTGCACGCGCTGCAGGGCGGCGAGCCGATGGTGCCGTTGCAGGTGGACGGCCACGTCGTCGCCGAGATCGTTGCCGCGTGGACCGGCATTCCGCTCGGCCGGATGGTGAAGGACGAGATCGACACCGTGCTGAATCTGCAACCGCTGCTGAGCGCGCGCGTGATCGGCCAGGACCATGCGCTGGATGCGATCGCGCAGCGCGTGCGCACGGCGACCGCGAACCTCGAGGATCCGAACAAGCCGCGCGGCGTGTTCATGTTCGTCGGGCCGTCGGGCGTCGGCAAGACCGAGACGGCGCTCGCGCTGGCCGACATCCTGTACGGCGGCGAGCGCAAGATGGTCACGATCAACATGAGCGAATACCAGGAAGCGCACAGCGTGTCGGGCCTGAAGGGTTCGCCGCCGGGCTACGTCGGCTACGGCGAGGGCGGCGTGCTGACCGAGGCCGTGCGCCGCAACCCGTATTCCGTCGTGCTGCTCGACGAGGTCGAGAAGGCACACCCGGACGTGCTCGAGATGTTCTTCCAGGTGTTCGACAAGGGCACGATGGACGACGCCGAAGGGCGCGAGATCGACTTCCGCAACACGCTGATCATCCTGACGTCGAACGTCGGGTCGACCGCGGTGATGCAGGCGTGCCTGAACAAGCCGGCCGAGGAGTTGCCCGATCCGGACGCGCTCGCCGAGGCGCTGCGCCCGCAGCTGTACAAGACGTTCAAGCCCGCGTTCCTCGGCCGGATGAAGGTCGTGCCGTACTACCCGATTTCCGACGACGTGCTGGCCGAGATCATCGAGCTGAAGCTCGAACGGATCCGCCGCCGCATCGACGCGAACCACAAGGCCGCGTTCGAGTGGGACGAATCGCTCGTCGATGCGGTGCTCGCGCGCTGCACCGAGGTCGACTCGGGCGCTCGCAACGTCGACCATATCCTGAACGGCACGCTGCTGCCGGAGATCGCGGGCCACGTGCTCGGCCGGATCGCCGACGGCGCGGCCATCGCGCGCATCGCGGTGCGCGCGGACGAGGCCGGCGAATTCGCATACACCGTCGAATGAGCGCGGCCGCGCAACACGCATTGATGAACTGACCGAACCATGCCGATCAATCTTCCCGAGCTGCTGACGCCGATCAGCGATGCATCGCCCAGCGGCGACGACCTGCTGTTCTCGAACGAATTCGACGCGATCCAGGACGCGCGGCGCTACGACGATCCGACGCTCGACCAGGGCGAGTGGGTGACCGAGATCAAGGAGGCCGACTGGGGCTTCGTCGTCGATCACGCGGGCGAGCTGCTGCGCACGCGCACCAAGGACTTGCGGCTCGCCGTGTGGTTGACCGAAGCGCTCGCGCTGGAGGACGGCATCACCGGCCTCACCGAAGGCTATGCGCTGCTGGAAGGCCTGTGCCGCGACTATTGGGACACCGTGCATCCGCTGCCCGAAGGCGACGACGTCGAATACCGGCTCGGCAACGTCGCGTGGCTGTCCGGCCGCACGGCCGAGTTGCTGCGCGGCATTCCCGTGACGGAAGGCGCGTCGAACGCGTTCACCACGCTCGACTGGGAAGTCGCGCAGCATGTGGCGCAGGCCGTGAAGCGCGACCCCGAGCACGCGGACGACATCGCGCGCGGCAAACCGTCGGTCGAGCAGGTCGATGCGTCGCGGCGCGTGACGCCGATCGCGTTCTACACGACGCTGCTCGCGAACCTGAAGGCGTTCGAGTTCTCGCTCGACGCGTTCGAGGAGCGGCTCGTCGAACGTGCGGGCGATTCGGCGCCGAGCTTCCGGCAGGCGCGTGACGCGTTCGAGACCGTGTATCGGCTCACCGAGCGCTTTGCGCGCGAGCAGGGCTATACGGGCAGCGCGCCGCAGGCGCCGTCGTCATCGCAGACGCAGCCCGAGCGCATCGAGCCGAGCTTCGGCGATGCGTTCCCCACCGAGGAGACCCATGTGCAGTCGCAGACCGCTCCGCGTCCTCCGATGACGCAAATGATTGCCGGCATCCAGAACCGCGCGCAGGCCGTCGACCAGCTGCGCGCCGTCGCGCGTTACTTCCGGCAGACCGAGCCGCACAGCCCGGTCGCGTATCTCGCGGACAAGGCCGCCGAATGGGCCGACATGCCGCTGCACAAGTGGCTCGAGAGCGTCGTGAAGGACGACGGATCGCTGTCGCATATCCGCGAGTTGCTGGGTGTGAGGCCCGACGAGCAGTCGTGAGGCAGTTGGGAGCGACGGCTTCGAGACCTGAGAGCCGCGGGCCCGGCGGGTTCGCGATGAACAAGGGCTGTCACGATGCATGCGTCGCTCGCGGACGGTTCTCGTCCGCGTTGCGAGTTGCAGCGGCAGGCTTGCTGTTCGTGTCGATGGCGGCGTGCAGCAAATCCGATCCGACCTACACCAGCATTTCAACCGAGGCGCTGAACTACCTGCCGTACAACCTTGTTCGATTCACGATCACCGATCAGTTTGGCAATAAGGCACGCGGTGGCGGTGATCTCGAACCTGGGGCAGGTGAAGGCAGCATCGCCTGCTGTTACTTGCTGAAGGGCACCGATTTCAAGGTTCAGTGGACCTATTACGATGCGGACGACTGGCGACCGGGCGAGCAGGTGAAGAAACAGCAGGCGGAGACGGATGTGTCGTTGCCGCTGACCAAGGAGCCGGTTTCTATCGGCTCGCGCATTCTCGAGGTTCACTTCTACCCCGACCGTCATGTCGAACTGGCATTTCCCGGGGAGATGCTGGGCAGTACACGGTTGCCGATCGTGGACGTGTCGCGTGATCTGGCGAAGCGATACGGCAAGCGGCTCGGCAAGAAGTATCAGGACAATGACGCCCAGTCGCACCGCAGGGTTTCGAGAACCGTTGCGGAAGCGTGGATCAAGTACCGCTTCACCGATCGCAGCGACCTCGAGCAATACGCGTATTACGCGCTGCTAGTGAATCCCCGGTTCGACACGCACCCGGCGGTGCAGAAACTCATCCAGTCAAGCAAGGGGAAGCCGGGCGCATTCGCGAAGGCGGCCGCCGTCCTGTCGCCGACGGTTGTGAAAGAGCTTGGGCAGGACCGATTCCAGGCGGTTGCGGTGCCGTCGATTCCGACGGGGTTGGTGCCGCCGCCACGTGAGGACAATAGCCATGGCCGGAGCTAACGATCGAAACGCCATTCGACTGCGGTGCGACGATTCGAATGAGTTTCTTCTTCGATGCCTTTGGCCGCAATGCGGATCGCGCGGAGTGCCTGACTGAGCCGGCGGAGCAACGAGCAACGACTCTTATGGATTACTTGAAACGGGCGCACGATCAGTGAATGCCCGATCCTCGCGCCACCCACTACGGCGATCAGCTAGCTCACGTGTGTCGAGGCGACCGCGTGACCCGAAACCAGTCTTTCCGTCTGCGTCATGAACCGCTGACGCGATTGCATGCTCGCCGCGTTCCGCGCTTTGCCGCGTCCCTTTTGCGCTCCTCAATCCACGGCAGCAGCGAAATACCCACCGCACACAGCATCATCCCGCCAACCAGAGCGAACAGACCGAATCCGATTTCCCGTACCCACGCTCCGCCCTCAACCGCTTCGTTGCGCCGCGCAATACCCGGAAACATCGGCGAAACGTGCAGGCCATCGTCCGCGGCCGCGTCGCAATACGTCTTCGTGAACGCGGCGAGCTGTTCGCGGCTGATGTTTGATGCGGCGGAACGCGAATACACCGGCGACCCGGCAGGCTGCCACGTCGTATCGTACTGCTGCGCCTGTCCCGCGCCATAGCGGAAGACGGCGCGCGCCTCCCATGTCACAGCGGATTTGCCATATCGCAGAGACAACTCACATCGCTCGACAATGGCGGGAACGTGAGACCACGCACGAGCGCGAACGAGGATGGCCGAATTGATCGCGGCAGCTGCACCCGCCAGCACGAAGAACCCACCGACGAACAGCAGAATGGCCGACCGCAAGCAGCGCAGTGCGTATTTCACTGGAATATGGCTGGATTCAGTAGTCGGTCGGTCAGGCGACCGACTTGTTGACTCTGCGGGAGCAGAATGGGGCCTGCGCAATCCGCGGGACAGTCTGCCGGTAATCCTGCCCCCCGGTTCGCCATGTCGCGGAATCGCCGCTTACTGCCCCACCCGGAACTCGATCCGTCGATTCCTCGCCCGTCCCTCCGCCGTATCATTCGGCGCAATAGGCTGATCCGGCCCGACGCCCGTCGTCGTCATCTGCTGCGGCGGAATGCTCTTCGTGATCAGATACCCCTTCACCGCATCCGCGCGCGCCTGGCTCAGCGCGATGTTCGACGTCCGGTTCCCCGAGTTGTCGGTGTGGCCGATGATGTCGACCGTGCGGTTCTGCAACTTCGACAGCGCGGCCGCCATCTGATCGAGGATCTGCCTGCCTTGCGGCGTGAGCGTCGCGCTGCCCGTCTCGAACTCGATCGTGCGGTTCGCCAGCGTCTGGTCGAGCAGCCCCTGCTCGGACGCCGACACACGCAGCCCGTTCTTGATCGTATACGTCGGGTTCAGCGTGTTCGCCATGTCGCTCGCGAGCTGCTGGCGTTGCGCCTCGTTGTGCACCTCGCCCTTCATCTCGATCTGCGTGCCGTTGATCTTCAACTGGCCCTTGCTGATCTGCTTGAGCTGCGCGCCGAGCAGTTTCTGCACGTTCGCGCTCCAGTTCGGCGGCGTCGCGACGTCGCCGACCTCGATCTGGTCGACCACGTTCGCCGCGCCGTAGGTGTCGCGCAGCTTCTGCAACACGGCGGCCTTGGTCGCCTCGTCGGGCACCTTGCCGCCGGCCACCACCTGGCCGGGCGTCGCGTTCGCGGGCGGCGGCGCGATCGTGCCGGCCGTGCCGCGCACCACCGTGCCGGACGCCGCGGCCGACGCGGCGGCAGGATTGGTATTGGCGGGCAGGGCGGCGGTCGCGACCGTGCCGTTGCCGACCGGCGTGACGGTCGCGCCGCCCGTGTTCTGCGCGTAGGCCGCGCCGCTGCCGATGAGGCCGGCTGCGACGAGGGCGGCCACGAAGGGCGAGAAGCGCGTGCGGCGGACGTGAATCGTGCGTTGCATCCGGTCAGCCTCCGATGAACGCTTCGCGGAATGCGTCGATGGCGACGCGCAGCGAGAGTTGCGGTTGGTCGAGGTAGCTGACGAGCTTGCTGATCTGGTGATCGTTTTGCGCATGGGCGTCGATCCACTCGGGATCGTCGATGTCGATGTTGTGGGCGGCGTAGGTCTGCGGGTCGACGACGCTCAGCAGCGTCTTCGATGACGCGCCGTTGAAGCCGATGATCAACCGCTCGCGCTCGGCGATCGAGCCGATGAAGATCGCGAGCTCGAAGTCGGCCTGCGCGACGAACGGTGCGATCAGTTCGAGCCAGAACGCGGCGACGAGGCTGCGATAGAACGGATCGACCGGCAGCGGCAGCGTGAGGCCGCGCTCGATGTGCGACGAGCCGCTCTGCATCACGGGCCGCAACAGCGAGCCGAGCGCGAGCATCGCGCCGCGCAGCCGGACCGGATGGCCGCTTTCGAGCAGCATCTGCTGCAGGCCGTACAGCGACTGGTGTTCGATGAAGTCGTTGAAGGTGCCGTCATGCGACGTGCCGGGGCCGCCGACGTCGATCGGCACCTGCGTGTCGCCGAGCGCCTGCAGCGCGCCGGGCGGCTCCTCCTTGGCAAGCAGCGGCGGGATCTGCGCGGCGACGCGTGACCACAGCCGCGCGAACGCGAGCGGGCTGCGCGCGAGGAACGCGAGCGGCCGGTCGACTTCCAGCGCGGTCGCGCCGAGGAACGGGAAGCGGCGCATCGACACGTCGTGGCTCGCGACCATGTGGCCCGCGATCGCGAGCTTGCTGCGCGAGCCGAGGAACGCGAAATGCATCGGCTTCGCATCCTCGTAGACGATCTTCCAGCGCGGATCTTCCGCGAGCAGTTCGAGCGCCTGCGCGATCCAGCGATCGAGCGTCTGCAGCAACTGCGGATTGTGCGGGCTCTTCACGAAGTCGCCGCGCGACGGAATCTTGCCGAAGTAGGCGATCTGCGCCTGAACGGTTTGCGTCATTGCGCCCCCTGTGCATTCGTTGCGGTGGCGGCCGTGACGGCCGGTGCTGCGGCCGGCGCGCCCGTGCCGGCCTGCGTCGCGTTCTGTGCTGCGCCCGCGCTCGCGTCGGCGACCGACGACGGCAGCTGCAGGCCGCGCAGGCTCTGCTGCTGCGGCTGGTCGCCGCCGCCGCTCGTCGGCTGCGACGTGCTGATGATGCGCATCGTCACCGACACGTTCACGCTGCCCTGGACCCACGTGAGGTCGAAGGTGCCGTCCGGACGGCGCTTGCGCTGCGCGGAGTTGATCAGCTTCTCGAGACCGTAGCGGCCCGGCTCGTTGACGAGCTGCACCGTGCGGCCGTCGAAGGTCGTCGCGGACAGCGTCGCGCCCGGCGAACCCTGCGGGTTCGGCCACACGAAATTGGTCCACTGCGGCGGCGTGTTGCGGTAGCGCAGTTGCTGGCCGTCGATCGCGATCGTGTATTCCGTCGTGCCCGTGCTCGGCTGCGGCAGGATCTGGAACACGGTCTGCGGTTCGGCCGCCGCGGCCGCGCCACCTGCGGCGCCGCCGGCGAGCGGGGCGACCCAGCGCGCGAAGCCGTTCGTGAAATCAGGCGTGAGGCCGATGCCCATGTCGCCCCACGTACGGGCCGCGAGCGTGTCGCCGCGGCGCACCGCGAGCGGGCCCAGCGTCGTGCCGACGAACTTCGCGATCGCACCGTCCGGACCGAACACCTGCGCGATTTCGCCTGCGCCGGCCTCGACCTTCGCATTCGCGGCGAACGGGTACTTCGTCGCGAGCGAGCTCTGGAACGGCTGGTAGACCTGCGCGTTCCACACCTTGTTGACTTCGGCGCTGGCCGGCTGGATCACCACCGAGAACGCCTGCATCAGCGGGCGCACCAGCAGCGGACGCAGCGACTTGCGTTGCGAATCGGTGAGGCCGGTCAGCATCTGCTCGTCGACGAACTTCAGCGAATCGGCGAGTTCCGAGCCGTTGCCGTCGAGCGTCTGCTGCATCAGCTGGCGCGCGCCGGGGCCGGGGTCGCCCTGGTTCTTGATCACGTTGAAGCGCGTGCGCACCTTCGACAGCGAATCCATGTAGCCCTTGAGCATCGACGTGCCGTCGTGCGTCGCGACGATCCGCGCGAGCCCGATGAACTCCTGGCCGATCGGACCCATCGGCACCTCGGCCGGATTGCCGTTGATGTCGATGTTCGCGGCCGCCATCTGGCCGGCCTGCGAGCGCGTGAACAGTTGCTTGACCCAGTTCACGACACCCGTCTGCGCCTTCTTGATCGTCACGTTCGCGAGCGACGGGTTGTCCCACGACGTCTGGTCGTACGCGGTCTCGAGAATCTTGCGGATCGGCGAATCCTGCGGGTCGCCGAGGCGGTTCATCCCGTCGACGGCCTGGCCGAAGCTGCTGAAGCCCTGCACCGCGATGCCCTGCATGAACTTCTGCCAGTGCTGCGCGTACTCGGTCTTGTACATCCCGACGAGGGTCTTCTGGATCTGCTCGGGGCTGCCTTCCAGCGTCAGGTCGTCCTGCGTCGACGTGTTCAGCACCCAGTCCTTCGCCTGCAGCTCCTTGGTCGCCGCGTCGCGGATCGCCGGCTGCACGTAGTCGAACCATGCTTCACGCGTGAACGTGCCCGGAATCGCGTAGCTGCCGGCGACGAGCCCCTGGTTGCCGTCGCCGACGATGCGCGCGATGGTCATCGGCGCGAAGCGGGTCGACGCGCGGGCCTTGATTTCCTCATAGACGCGCTGGCGGGCCGGCATGCCGCGCACGACGCGGCGCAGGTTCTCGCGGGTCTGGTCGACGAGCGCGAGGTTCGCGTCGATCATCGGCCAGTCGTCATCGGTCACGCGCGACAGATAGAACGAGATCATGCGCTCGGCGCTCTTGATCATCTCGTCGCGCGGCATGTTGCCGCGATTCGTCTCGAGCCAGCCGCGCCAGAAGCGGGCGAGCTGGTCGGTCAGGTGCGCCTGTTCGACATGACGCTTGTCGGACAGCATCAGGTAGGTCTTCAGCGCGTTGTACGCGTCCTGCACGTTGGTCGGCGACGCGTCGCTGTACAGCCCGCCCTGCGGAGCAGCCGGCTGTTGCGGCGCGGCGGCCGTCGCGGCGGATGCGCCTTGCGCGGCGCCGGCAAGCGGTGCGGCGCCCGGCGGGTTCGTCGAGACTGGCAGCGCGCCGCCCTGCACGGCACCCGATTCGGGCGGGCGCGTCATCGGCACGAGCTGTTCGGGGTGCGCGTTCACGTCCTTCATGAACGACGCCAGGTTTTGCGAGACCGGCACGAGCAGGATCTGGCGCACGCCGTTGTAGTACTCGGTCAGCAGGTGCTGCTCGAGACGGTCGCCCTGGTACAGGCCGAGCGACACCGACACCGGCTTGTCGCGGCGGAACTGCTCGAGCTGTTCGATCCGGTCTTCCAGGATGTCCATCGCCTGCAGGCGCGACTGCAGGTCGTTGCGGCCCTGCTGAAGGCGCGTGACGTTGTCGAGGTCGGCCTGCACGTTCGCGACGAGCTGCTGGTTGCCGATCGTCGACCAGGTCCAGCCGCCGAGTGCGAGCGCGAGGGCCGCGACGAAGCCGAAGAAGGTCGCGTAGCGCAGCCGGGTCTTGGTCGGGCTCGCGAACTGGCGCACGGTCTGGCGGTCCGCGAAGATCACCTTGGAGAACAGGTCGCGCAGGAAGAAGCCGTTCTTCGAGAACGCGCTGTGCGGCTTCGGCAGCGCGTTCGCGTCGAGGCCGAAGCGGTGCGCGATGCGCTGCGCGGCGGCGCTGTTGGTTTCGCCTTCCTGCAGCGCGCTGGTGAAGTAGAAGCCGCGGAAGATCGGCTTGTACTGGAACGGGTTGTTCTCGAACAGCGTCGCGAGGAACGCGCGCAGCGACGGCTTGATCGTCGAGAATTCGAGCGGGAAGCTCAACTGGCCCGGCGACAGCTGGTTGCCGCGCGACAGCGACAGCTGCGCGACGCTGATTTCCTTCAGCCCTTCGTACAGTTCCTCGAAGCGCTCGTCGAACAGCGCGACGACGTCACGCTTCTCGTCCGGCTCGTAGGGCAGGGTGGCGCCCCACACGCGGTCGTACTCGTGCTTGTCGCTGCTGCTGAAGAATTCGGTGAAGCCGGTGATCAGGTCGGCCTTCGTGAACATCACGTAGACCGGCGCGAACACCTCGAGCTTTTCCGTCAGCTCCTGAACGCGCTGGCGGAGATTTTTGGCGAGGTTGATCGCAAATTCGGGGCGGTTGCCGGTGAGTTCGGCGATGCTCGCGGTGACGATGATGCCGTTGATCGGCGCCTTCGGACGGTAGCGCTTCAGCAGGCCGAGGAAGCCGAGCCATTCGCTGCGGTCTTCCTCGTGCACGGAGTAGCGGCCGGCCGTGTCGAGCAGGATCCCTTCGGTCGTGAAGAACCAGTCGCAGTTGCGCGTGCCGCCGATGCCGTGGATCACGGCGCTGTTCTTGTCCGCGAACGGAAACTGCAGGCCGGAGTTCAGCACGGCGCTGCTCTTGCCCGCGGCCGGGTTGCCGATCACGATGTACCACGGCAGTTCGTACAGGGCGGAGCCGCCCGATACCTGGCCGATCTTCGACGTCTTGATCGTCTTCACCGCGTCGGACAGGCGCGTGCGCAGCACGTCGAGGTCGGCGGTCTTCGAGTCGGGCGCGAGCGCGGCCGCGGCCGGTGCGGCGATCTTGCCGGTTTCCGCCTGCTCCTCCAGCACCTGGCCCAATTGCTGGTTCGCGCGCTTCACGCGCCAGCGGCGCCACAATGCGACGCCGAGCCACAGCACGAGGATCGCCGCGAAGGCGACCGCCGCCCACAGGAGCGGCAGCTGCAGCATGTCGGCGACGATGAAGAGAATCGCCGCTAGCGCGACGATCCCGACAATCGAGAGCGTACGCGGATGAGTCAGCACGTTGAGGATGCGTTGCATAGGACGTTCAGGTTCCGGTGCGATTCAGTGAGGCGACACAGGCGCGCCGAGCGGCAAGGGTGGCGCTGCGATGTGTCGCCATGCTGTCAAACGGGATGAAGGGGGCTGGCATCAATGCGCCCGCGGCATCGGAGAAGGCGCGCGCAATAATGAAAGGACGCTGTGAGAATTAAAACGGATGCGGCGGCCTGAAAAAATCGCGCAACGGAATGCCCGATCGATTGCGCCGCCCAAATCGTTTCCTGCCGGGTGATTAAAAAGCCCCATGCCGCCCTCATTATTTCTTGTCCGGCAGCCGTGACTAGCTGCCGCGTCCCAGTTTAAAACCGGGTTTATGGTATTCCACGTGCCCGAGATCCATCATCTTCCATCGGCCGCCCCAGGTCAGGCCGACCTGCTCGGCAACCTGGCCGTACAACTCGTAGCCGCGCATCGCCCAGGGATCTTTCTCGGAAATGACCAGCTTGCCGTCGCGCAGGAACGCATTGTCCGCCGCCAGCCCGAACTGGTGATAACTCTGGAAGGCCGCCGCGTTGGTCACGTTGGTGCCCATCTGCGCGAGCCGGTTCTGTCGTTCCGGACTCCGATAACCTTCCAGCAGCGCCATCTCGTAACCATATTGTTCGTGCATGATCTTGTAGACCAGCAGCAAACGCGTACGGAAATCGGGATCCAGCAGGTTCCAGTCGCGGCTTGCATCCTTCAGCGCCGGCCGCACCTGTTCGACTTCCTTCGTGGCAAAGACTTCCGGCGGCAACGGCGGCGGCGGCACGAGTTGTTCGCCCTGCAACAGCGCGGCGATCTTCTCGTCGGGCACGCGCGCCGTGTCGTCGTACTGAAATAATTGCCGACCGCGTAACGCAATGGCCACCAATGGCGGCGTCGCAAGAATACCTGCCGACACCATAATCATCAAGCGCCGCCGAACCAGTAAATTTTGCACGCCACTTAATGCGCCGCGCGTCACGGTTGCCGATTTAACAATTTGACTGCGCGTGCGTGCGGCGCGATCGTTCGCACGGCGCGTCATGCGGCCGTGAAACTGGGCGACGGATTCGAAAACGGTCGCCCTGATACCCGGTAAAAGCAACAGGGCCGCAACCGCGACGGCAAGGGCGAAATAGGCGACGAGTGCGACGGCAATCAAGGAAATCCCCGGAAATTGGAATTGATTGTGTTTTGCAATGCTTGCTCTTAGAATCAGGCTGCTTTGAGAGGCCGGGCTATATTATCGCGGTGAATTAAACCAGGATTCAATGAGACGCTGAATGAGTGCGCCGGAAAATTCAAATTCGAAAACCCCGCCCAGCCTGCTGTCCGATACCAAACCGGCAGGCGGGGGCGGACCTCAGCAATCGCGCATTCTCGCGAATCTGGAAGGACGTGTCACGCCGCCAGCCGAGGCGCCGCGCCGTTCGCTGAAGGGGCCGATCGCGGCCGTCGTCGCGCTCGTGGTCGCCGTCGGCGGCTGGGGCGCTTGGCGCTTGCAGCAGCAATCGGGCGAGCAGGCCGTCGTGGCCTCCGCGTCCGTGCCGGCACCGGTGAAGGCCGAGGTGGCCAGCGGTGCCGCCGTGCAGGTCGCGCAGAATGCAGCGTCAGCCGCACCCGCCGCGCAACCCGCGACGATCGTCAATGACGATGCCGCGTCCCAGACCGTTGCGTCCGCATCGTCCGCGTCAGGCGCGGACAGCAGCCGCTTGTCGCGCGCGCTCGCGAACGGTGCCGACGATGCGTCGGGCGCAGCCACGGCAGGCGCCGCCGCCGCGACGGCCGCCGCCGCAGCGGCGACGAAAACGGCGAAGGCCGACACCGCGAAGGGCGACAAGGTCGCCGCACGCAGCAAGGCCGATGCGAAGGCCGAAACGAAGGCAGAAGCCCGCAAGCATCACAAGGAACAGCAGGCGGAGCTCGCGCAGGCGAAGAAGCGTCGCGAAGCGACGACTCGTACCGCGAGCGCGAAGACATCCGGGAAGGACGACCCGGATGCGGATCTGCTCGCCGCGCTCGTCGCGCGCACGAAGCCGGCCGACAAGAAGGCCGCCGCACAGAAGGGGCAGGCAGTGCCGACCAAGACCGCCGCCACGACGGGCGGTTCGCTCGCATCGCGCGTGAAGGATTGCTCGGAGCGCGGCTTCTTCGAGGATCAGCTGTGCCGCTGGCGCGTCTGCGACGGCCACTGGGGCAAGGATCCGGCCTGCCCGACCGCCGCGCAGTCGGAGCCGCGGCAGTAATCCAAGGCTTCGCGCCGGTCCGCTCATCGCACATGCGCCGCCCAATGGGCGGCGCGTTGCTTTTGGGATAGGCTGATGAGGCCCGGACAGGCGTATGTGACAGTGTCACGAGAGTGTCATATTCGTCGGGCATACGTTTCGTTTCATTTCCCGGCGTGGCGCCGCGATGCGCGATGCGCGGCGCGGCGCGCGCCGCACGACCTTCGACACGATGGACCTGATCGTACAGACTTACGGCGCCGATACGTCCGGCATGGTGTGCGGATTCCGCTTCGTCCCGGGCGGATCGGGCGTGATGCTCGACGCCGAAGCGGCCGCTGCATGGCTGCGCACGTGCCGCGAGCGCGATGCGACCGCATCGGACGATTTCGTCTGGCTGCACTTCAATCTCGCGCACGGCGCGAGCGAGCGCTGGATGCGCACGCACCTCGGGTTGCCCGACAGCTTCTTCGAATTCCTGCACGAAGGGTCGCGCTCGACGCGCATCGAGCAAGAGGACGGCGCATTGCGTGCGATCGTCAACGACGTGATGTTCAACCTCGAACTGACGCCGTCGGAAATCGCGACGCTGTTCGTCCACGTCGAACGGCGCATCATGGTCACCGCGCGGCTCAAGCCGCTGCGCTCGGTCGACACGCTGCGCGCAGGCGTGCGCGACGGCGAGCGGTTCCGGTCGCCGGTCGAACTGCTCGTGCACCTGCTGCACGACCAGGCCGACCTGCTGATCCAGATCATGCGGCGCACGAGCGTCGACGTCGATCGCATCGAGGATCGCTTCCTGTCGCAACGGCTCACGTCGAATCGCGTCGAACTCGGCGCGATGCGCCGCACGTTGACGCGCCTGCAGCGCATGCTGGCGCCCGAGCCCGGCTCGATCTTCCGGCTGCTCGCGAAACCGCCCGCTTGGTTGCATCCCGAAGACGTGCAGGAGCTGCGCGAGTCGACCGAGGAGTTCTCGCTCGTACTCGCCGATCTGTCGGGACTCAACGAGCGGATCAAGCTGTTGCAGGAAGAGATCGGCTCGCGGCTCGACGAGCAGAACAACCGGACGCTGTTCACGCTGACGCTCGTGACCGTGATCGCACTGCCGATCAACATCGTCGCGGGCTTCTTCGGGATGAACGTCGGCGGCGTGCCGTTCTCCGAGAACAAGCACGGCTTCTGGCTGATGGTGCTGCTCGTCGCGGGCTTTACCGCGCTTGCCGCGTGGTGGGCGTTTCGTCGGCGCGACGATCGCTAGCCCTTGCAGGTGCGGCGCGAGCGGAACCGACAAAAAACAGGCCCCGCATGCGAGGCCTGCCGAAGGACGTGAGGACTTGAACGCCGGCCGGCGCCGCGAACCGCGCGGCACCGGCCGGCCGGACAACGTTACTGAACCAGCGTCTTGCGCGGCTTGAACATGCCCTGATAGCGCAGCGACGGACGTTCCTTCGCTGTCGGCGCGATGCCGCCGAAGCTCGGCGTCTGGCGCAGCTTCATCGCGGCCGGCGAAGCGACCGAGCCGATCGACGTCGAACGCGAAGCCGGCGCGAGGTTGTTCGCGACGAGCAGCGCGGCCTCGCTCTTCAGGTTCGCGAGCAGCACCGGATCGGTCGAGCTGTTGACCTGCGTGAGCAGGCCGCTCCACGCGGCGTCGCTGTAGTTCACGACGTAGTAGTCGAGACCGCTCGGATCCGCGACCACGCCCGTGCAGCCGTCGATCCGTGTCTGCGCCTGCGTATCCTTCAGCGCGAGCGTCGTGTGTTTCGCGAGACCCTGGCCGTACGCGATCGTGATCGGTACCGTCCACTGCAGGCCCGGATACGCGTTCTTGTTCGGGAACGGCTGCTGTTTGAGCGTGACGATCGTCTGGTTCTTCGTCATGTCGCACTGCGTGTCGAGCGAGATCAGCGGCACGCCCGTCTGGCGCACGTAGCTGTCGCCGATCGGGCCGACCGACTGGCCGCTCGCCTTCGACAGCGCATCCCACAGGCGCTTCGGCGTGCCGTTGCCGAACGAGTAGTCGACCAGATACTGCTGCAGGCCCTGGCGCAACGTCTGCTCGCCGAGATAGTTCTCGAGCGTCTTCAGCACGTGGCCGCCCTTGTCGTACGTGAACGCGCTCGCGCTCAGCACGAAGTCGTTCGACGCCCAGTCGTTGAAGTTCGGCGCGACCGGGAACGCGTTCGGACCGATGTCGCGATTGATCACGCGGTACTTGTTCTTCACCTGGTCGAGCCAGCTGAACTCGTCGGGGAAGAACTGGATCGTCGTCTTCGTCTCGAAGAACGTCGCGAACGACTCGTTGAGCCAGACGTTGTCCCACCAGTCGGTCGTGACGAGGTCGCCGAACCACTGGTGCGCGACTTCGTGCGTCAGCACCTCGTTACCGTAACGCGACATCGGCTGGCCCGGCTGCGGCAGGATGTCGTCGGCGAACTCGAGGATCGACCCCCAGTTCTCCATCCCGCCGAAGTTCAGGTCCTTCTGCTCCTTGAACGCGTCGTTCGCGGCGACCGTATCGAACTTCGTCAGCGGCAGCGGGATGCCCGTGTAGCGGTAGTAGTAGTCGAGCGCCTGCTTGGTGCGGTCCATCGCGGGCTTCGCCCAGTCGCTCATGCCCGGCGGCGTGAACACGCGCAGGTGCAGGCCGCCCTTGCCGCCCGGCAGCGGGCTCGAGAAATCGTCCTCGTAGGTGTCGAACATGCCGCCGCCGAAGAACAGCAGGTACGACGGCATCGGCGGGGTCTTCTCGAACTGCACGAGCTTGTAGCCGCCGCCGACGTTGGTCGACGGCTTCTCGGCCGCATTCGACACGACGCGCCAGCTTTGCGGCACTTCGGCCGTCACTTCATAGGTCGGACGGAACGCCGGTTCGTCCCAGCCCGGGAACCACTGGCGCGACAGGTTGGTTTCGCCCTGCGTGAGGATCGCGCCGCTCGTCTTGCCGTCGGTGCCCTTCAGGTCGACGCGGAATACGCCTTCCGCGGCCGAGCAGCCGGGATACGGATCGTCGCCGCAACTGCCGCCCGTCTGCGTGGCCGGATCGTCGTACGACTTGAAGTTGATGATGCCCGACCACTCCATGTGCAGCGAATAGTTGCCCGGCGCGATCGTGCCGGCCGCGGGGCGCAGCTGGTAGAAGTCGCCCTTGTCCTGCGGCGTCGCGATCAGCTGGATGTTGCCCGGCTGCAGCGTGATGCGGCCGTTCGTGAACTTGATCCGGTGGCCGGCGATCACGATGTTGTTGACCGGCTTCAGCACCTTGATTTCGACATCGGCGCGCCCGTCGAACGCGTTCAGCGCGTCGTTCGGGCGGAACCACAACCGGTAGTTGACCGGTACCACGGTGTCCGGCAGCTCGACAGGCGACACGCTCTTGTCGACGTTGGACGCGCTCGGCGGCGTGTTGGCGGCGGGCGACGAGCCCGAGTGCGGCGCGCCGGCCGAGCTGAGTGCGGAAGCCGAGCCCACGCCGCCGTCGTCGCCGCCGCAACCGGCGAGTGCGAGTGCGGCGACCAGCGGCAGATAACGCATCTTGTGAATGTTGATCGACATGACTGAAACCTCGATTGTTGAAAGAATCGTTCAGTGCTGCGAAAACGCCGGCAAAGACAATCCCTCGCCGTTAATCAGCGGCGATGAGAAAAGCCAATGACGGATTATTCGAAAAGACGGTCGGCCGACTACGTGAAGGTAATCATCGTTTACTGCCCCCTCTGTGTTTCCGGATGTCGGTTAACTTGCCGGTTCAAAATGGCCGTGCGCGTGTTGTACTGAATTGATTTCGCGCGCACGACACGCGGCCGCCCGCCCTGCACGGGCGTGCATTCCCTTTGAACCGACGACCCACGGGGCTGGCCGTACCAGGCCGCAGGACGGAAGGACGGCGTGTCGCCGTTCCGTAAAATCGCCGTCATGCGGCATCAAGGTTTGTCGGCCTGCTCGAAGGATGCGTAAATATACTTGATGGTTTTGGGTAAAGGAAACGAAAAAATTAGAAAGTGACTCGATTGAATTTTTTGTGTGCCATTGAATGCCGGTAGGCGTTAATTCACTTTCCGTTTGGCTACTGCTTTCCGTAGTTTTAATCTATTAACGATCTCGGCGCTACGCGAAAACTACGAACCGCGGTGTGGCGCAGCGCGCTCGGTACAATGCATCGACGACCTGTCGAATGAGATTGATTGCCGCAAGGAGGCCAGTCCATGCCACGAGCCCTGTTCCTTATCGCGCCGCTGCGCGCCGTGCTGCTGCTGTTCGCCGCCGCCTTCGTGCTCGGCGGTTGCGCGGGCTTCACGCGCGAGCCCGTGAGCGTGTCCGTCGCCGGGCTCGACCCGCTGGTCGGGCAGGGCCTCGAGATGCGCTTCAGCCTGAAGCTGCGCGTGCAGAACCCGAATGACGCGCCGATCGAATACGACGGCATTTCGGTCGCGCTCGACCTGAACGGCACGCCGTTCGCGAGCGGCGTCAGCGATCGCTCGGGCGTCGTGCCGCGTTTCGGCGAAGCGGTGATCGACGTGCCCGTTTCGGTGTCGGCATTCGCCGCCGCGCGGCAGGCGTGGAACCTGCCCGGCGCGGCGGCCAGCGGCGAGTTGCCCTACGCGCTGCGCGGGCGGCTCGCGGGCGGTGTGCTGGGCAGCGTGCATTTCCGCGACGCGGGCACGTTGCGCATGCCGACGACGCCGGGATGGGGTGGGTAGGTGTGACGGTAACGTCGGCCAAATGTCACGAAAGGTTGACGAATTAACCGTCTTCAACAGTTTGCTTGGCGGAAGTTAGATTGTGGTGGTTACCGCTCCTACACTGGTCAATGTCCGAGGGTCGGACGTTCTTTTAGGAGAGTAACCACATGGCTGCAAAGTTCGAGATCAAAAAGGCGACGAACGGTCAGTACTTCTTCCATCTGAAGTCGGCGAATGGCGAGATCATTCTGGCGAGCGAGCGGTATGAGGAGAAGGGTGGCGCGCGAACCGGCATCGCTTCCTACGCGAGAATGCGCCGCTGGACGAACGTTATGAGCGGAAGATCGCGCACAACGGCGAGTACATGTTCAACCTGAAGGCCGCAAACCACCTGGTTATCGGTACGAGTGAAACGTACAAGAGCACACAAGGCCGCGACAACGGGATTGCCGCCGTCAAGCGCGACGCGCCCGCTGCAGAGACTGTCGATCTCGCCTGATTGACGATCGTGCCGCGGCAAACGCCTTCGGGCGGGCGCCGCGGCCGCGGTTTTTGCGGGGCTGGACAAAGCGCGGTATGGTGTCGTCCGCGCGGTGAATTCTCGCCGCCTGTCTGAAGCCAACCGTAGCCGAGCTCGCGTGACCGATTTCCCCGTTTTCCACTGGACCGACGCCGACGGCGCCGAACATGCCGCGCGCTGGCGCTCCGAAGCCGGCGTGCAGCCGCCGAAGCGCGCCGTGCCCGCCGACGACCGCCTCACCGCCGACGCCGCGTACCGCCTCGCGTGCGAGGGCACCGCGCTCGTCTGGCAGGGCGACTTCCAGAATGCGCGCCAGCTCGTGCAGGCGATGGCCCGCCGCGTCGAACGCAAGCCGAAGAAGGCGAAGGCCGCGGCCGGCGCCGACGCATTCAACCTGCACCGGCTCGCGCAATCGCAGCGCGCCCGCACGCTCGGGATGCTGCTGATCCCGCTCGATGCCGACTACACGATCCCGCTGCGCCGCGCGCCCGACGTGCGCGCTGCGTGCGAGGAAGCGTACGGGCCGGGCGACGCGCCGTCGGTCGTGTCGCTGCGCGAACTGCTCGGTCTCGTCGGCGCGCACGAATGGCGCAAGAAGGGTGTGCCGATTCCGGCGCTCGGCGGTGCGCCGATCCATCCGCATTACGGCGTGTTTTCGCCGGTGCGCGGCGAATACGTCGAACTCGTCGCGCGCGCGCCGCTGCCGGCGACGTCGCTCGCATTCGACATCGGTACGGGCACCGGCGTGCTCGCGGCCGTGCTCGCGTCGCGCGGCGTCGAGCGCATCGTCGCGACCGACCAGGATCCGCGCGCGCTCGCGTGTGCCCGCGAGAACATCGCGCGGCTCGGCCACGCCGATCGTGTCGAGGTCGTCGAAGCCGACCTGTTTCCGGCCGGCCGCGCGCCGCTCGTCGTGTGCAACCCGCCGTGGGTGCCGGCCCGCCCGAGCGCGCCGATCGAATACGCGGTCTACGATCCCGACAGCCGCATGCTGCGCGGTTTCCTCGCCGGGCTCGCCAACCATCTCGAACCGGGCGGCGAAGGCTGGCTGATCCTGTCCGATTTCGCCGAGCATCTCGGCCTGCGGCCGCGCGACACGCTGCTGCAATGGATCGATGAAGCCGGTCTCGTCGTGCTCGGCCGCGAAGACATCCGCCCCGCGCATCCGAAGTCGACCGACGCGGACGATCCGCTGCACGCGGCACGCCGCGCCGAGGTCACGTCGCTCTGGCGGCTCGGCGCGCGGGCCTGATCGCGCATTTTCGGTAAACTGTCGTCATTCCTCACGAATTCACGCCGCCGGGCCGTGGTCACCCGACCATGGCCCGGCGCCGCTTCACGATGTCGAACAAGACCTACGAAATCCGTCCGGAGCAGTCCGTCGAGCTGTTGAAGGAACTGCACATCCTGACCCGCGACGGCAAGCTGAACCAGGACAGCCGCCGCAAGCTGAAGCAGGTCTATCACCTGTTTCAGTTCATCGATCCGCTGCTCGCGAGCGTGCAGGCCGACAAGGGCGCCGTCACGCTCGTCGATCACGGCGCCGGCAAGTCGTATCTCGGCTTCATCCTGTACGACCTGTTCTTCAAGCAGCAGCCGGGGCACGGCACGCCGGCGTTCGCGTCGCACGTGTACGGCATCGAGACGCGCGAAGAGCTCGTCACGCGTTCCACCGAACTCGCCACGCGACTCGGGTTCGGCGGGATGTCGTTCCTGAACCTGTCGGTCGCCGACTCGATCACGTCGCCGAAGCTGCCCGAAACGGTCGATGTCGTGACCGCGCTGCATGCGTGCGACACGGCGACCGACGACGCGATCCGTTTCGCGCTCGCGAAGCGCGCGCAGCACATCGTGCTGGTGCCGTGCTGCCAGGCGGAGGTCGCGGGCGTGCTGCGCAGGAACAAGGGCAAGTCGCTCGCGAATGCGCTGACGGAAGTGTGGCGGCATCCGCTGCATACGCGCGAATTCGGCAGCCAGATCACCAACGTGCTGCGCTGTCTGCAGCTCGAGGCGCACGGCTACCAGGTCAGCGTGACCGAGCTGGTCGGCTGGGAGCATTCGATGAAGAACGAGCTGATCATCGCGCAGTACAAGAACCTGCCGCGCCGCAAGCCCAGCGAGCGGCTGAACGAGATCCTCGGCATGTTCGGGCTCGCCGAACTGAACGAGCGCTTCTTCGTGCCGGCGCCCGCGGCGGCGGACGACGAGGCCGTCGCGCCGGCCGCGGACTGAGGCCGACTCAGGCCGACTGAGCCGACTGAGCCGACTGAGCCGACTGAGCCGACTGACGCGCGGCCCGTCGGCCGCGCGGTGACCTGCCGTCGCGCGACGCGTCAGACATCGTCGCCCGGCCGGCGCATCCATTCACGCCAGCCGTCGTGGCCGAGGCGGCGTAGCGTTTCCTGGTTTTTCTCGTAGATCGCGGACGCGTCCGGAAACGCGTCGACCGCGCGCGCGATGCTGTCCTCGCGCAGCAGGTGCAGGATCGGATACGGCGCGCGGTTCGTGTAGTTCTCGATGTCGTCGGCTTCGCTGCCTTCGAACCGGTACTCGGGATGGAAGCTCGCGATCTGCAGCACGCCGTCGAGCCGCAACTGCTGCACGAGCCGCTCCGCGAAGAACAGCGCATCGTTGTAGTCGACGAAATCCGCGAACGCGCGCGGATAGATCACGAGCGTCGTGTCGACCTGCTGCGGATCCGCTGCCTCGAGCGTGCGCAGCTCGGTTTCGAGGTCGGCGAGTGCGTCCTCGAGCGTCGTCGCTTCGCTGATCGCATAGCGCACCTGTTCCTTCACATAGACGCTCTTCGCGAACGGGCACAGATTGAGCCCGATCACCGCGCGCGCGAGCCAGTGCCGCGTGGCGGCGAGGATGTCGTCGTGCGAGTCGGGGCGGGTGTCGGTCATGGCGAAGGCAATCGGGCGAAGCGGCAGCGAGGGCCGCATTGTAGCTGGAGCGGATCCGCGGGGTTCGGGCGTGCGCCGCCCGTCACGCGCAGCCGGCTTCGATCAGCTGCGTGACCAGCGCAGGCGCGGTGCCGATCGGCGTTTCGCCGTGCCGATAGGTCTGGCTGGCCGCGTAGATGCCTTCGACCACCAGCGCGAGCGCATCGGCGAGCGCTTTCGGCTCCCGTGCGCCGGCGCTTTCGCACAACTCGACGAGCCGCTTCATCAGCTGTTCCTTGTTCTGCGCGACGCGCTCGCGCGCCGGGTGCGACGCATCCGGGAATTCGGCCGCGACGTTGACGAACGGGCAGCCGCGATAGTCCTTCTGCGTCGCGCGCTCCGCGAGATCGACGAAATACTGGATCAACTGCGCCTTCGGCTGGCCCGGATGCTTCGCGACGCTCGAATCGAAACGCTCGAAGAAGCACGCATCCATCCGTTCCAGATACGCGAGGATCAGTTCGTCCTTCGACGAGAACTGGCGGTACAGGCTCATCTTGTTGACGCCCGCGAGTTCCACGACCGCCTCCACACCGACCGCGCGCACCCCTTCCTTGTAAAACAGCTCCTCGGCGGCGCGCAGCAGGTGTTCCTGCGCCGCGGCCGCGGCGATCGGCCGGCGCGTGCGGCGTGCCGGCGGCTTGTTGACGGCCTCGATGCCCGACATGATGACCCTCGACTGCGTGATGAATTGCTTGACATGTTACCGACTGGTAACTACGATCGCAACACACTTGTGACCGAGCGGTAACAATGCCGAACGGATCGACAGACAAATGCCAGGTGTCGGCCCGGGTCAGCCGATGCAGCGTGCGGCGGAGGTGGCCTGGTGGTGAGGCGGAGTGGGCGCGCGGGCGCCGGGCCGCCAACTGGAGAGCGACAACATGAACTGGGCAGTGACACGAATCGGCGGGCGCTTCCATTACGGATGGCTCGCGGCGGCGGTGGTTTTCCTGATCCTGCTGGCGGCGGCCGGCACGCGCGCGACGCCGAGCGTGCTGATGGTGCCGCTCGAGCGCGAACTCGGCTGGAGCCGCGCGGCGATTTCGCTGGCGATTTCGGTGAACATCGCGCTGTACGGCCTGACGGGCCCGTTCGCGGCCGCGGCGATGCAGCGTTTCGGGCTGCGGCCGACGATCCTGACGGCGCTGGTGACGATGGGCGCGGGCGTCGCGCTGTCGTCGATGATGACGCAGAGCTGGCAGATGGTCGTGATCTGGGGGCTGATGGTCGGCTGCTCGACCGGCGTCGTCGCCTTGACGCTGTCCGCGACCTTCGTCACGCGCTGGTTCCATGCGCGGCGCGGCCTCGTGATGGGCATCCTGACCGCGAGCACGGCCACCGGCCAGCTCGTGTTCTTGCCGATGCTCGCCGCGATCGCGCAGCGCCACGGCTGGCGGCCGGTCGTACTCGTCGTTGCGGTCGCGGCCGCGATCGTGATTCCGCTGGTCGCGTTCCTGCTGCCCGAGCGGCCGGCCGACGTGCAGCTGCGCCCGTACGGCGAGCCGGCCGATGCGCCGGCCGCGCCCGACGCGACGAAGGAGAACCCGCTCGCGGTCGCGTTCCGCACGCTGCTGATGGCGAGCCGCTCGCGCGACTTCTGGCTGCTGTTCTTCAGCTTTTTCATCTGCGGCGCGAGCACCAACGGCTATGTCGGTACGCACCTGATCGCGATGTGCAGCGACTACGGGATGACCGAAGTGCAGGGCGCGTCGCTGCTTGCCGCGATGGGCGTGTTCGACCTGTTCGGCACGACGCTGTCAGGCTGGCTGTCCGACCGCTACGACAACCGCGTGCTGCTGTTCTGGTACTACGGGCTGCGCGGGCTGTCGCTGATCTACCTGCCGCATGCGTTCGGCATCGATTTCTTCGGGCTGCCGCTGTTCGCGATGTTCTACGGGCTCGACTGGATCGCGACCGTGCCGCCGACCGTGCGGCTCGCCACCGATGTGTTCGGCAAGGCCGCGGCGCCGGTCGTGTTCGGTTGGATCGTCGCCGGCCACCAGCTCGGCGCGGCATTCGCGGCGCTCGGCGCGGGGCTGCTGCGTGCGAGCCTCGGTACCTATACGATCGCGTCGATGATCTCGGGCGGGCTCTGCATCGTCGGCGCGCTGATCGTGCTGCGGATCAACCGCGGGCCGTCCCGCGCCACCGCGCAGGCCGCCTGAGCGCGGCGCTCCGGCCGGCCCGAGCGCGGCGGGCGGCCGGTCAATGCAGGATCGGTGATTTGCATTGCGCGGGACGATCGGGCGCGTGATTGCTCAAGCGGTTATGCTTGCGGTTCGGCGCGCGTTCGCGCCCCTTCATCGATGTCAGCGAGGAACCGCATGTCTGTCAAACCTGCTCCCACCACTGTTTCGATTCACGACCTGATCGCGGGCCGCTGGAGCCCGCGCGCGTATTCGGACGAGCCGATCAGCGCCGCCGATCTGCACGCGGTGCTCGAAGCCGCGCGCTGGGCGCCGTCCGCGTACAACGCGCAGCCGTGGCGCTTCATCGTATTCGATCGCACCCAGGATGAAGCGGCGTTCAAGCGCGCATTCGCGACGCTGGTGCCGTTCAACCAGGCCTGGAACGCGCCGGCGCCGGTGCTGATCGCCGTGACTTCGCACACGCTCACGCCGAAGGGCGAGCCGGCGTCGACCGCGCTGTACGACGCGGGCGCCGCCGCAATGTCGCTGGTGCTGCAGGCGCACGCGCTGGGCCTTGCCGCGCACCAGATGAGCGGCTTCGACGCGAAGGCGTTCCGCGACGCCTTCGAGATCCCGGCCGACGTCGCCATTCCGGCGCTCATCTCGCTCGGCCACTACGGCAACGTCGACAAGCTCGATCCGGTGCTGCGCGACCGCGAAAAGGCGCCCCGCACGCGCCATGCGCTCGGCGAGGTCGTCTACGCGGGCGCATGGAAGAAGGGTTTCGAAGCGGCAGCCTGATTCCCCAGGCGGGCGGCGGGGTGCGTTTGGCCGCCGACCGCACCTGTCGCCGACGCGCCCGGCGGCGCGCCTGATCTCCGCCCCGGGCCGGTTGCGCCGTAACGGTGGCCGGCCCCGGTTGTGATCCGGCGGGCTTCATGTTAAAAAGCCCGTCCTTTCCGTTTTCCGCGCCGGCCATGCTGCGGCACCTTCCGATGACTTACTGCGCGATCGATTTCGGCACGTCCAATTCCGCCGTGGCGCTGCCCGACGGCGATGGCATGCGCCTCGCGCCCGTCGAGGGCGACCACCTGACGCTGCCCACCGCGATCTTCTTCAACAACGACGAGCAGACGGTCGAATACGGCCGCGCGGCGCTCGCGTCGTATATCGACGGTTTCGAAGGCCGGCTGATGCGCTCGATGAAGAGCATCCTCGGTTCGCCGCTCGCGGAAACCACGACCGATCTCGGCGACGGCAGCGCGATGGCGTACACGGAGATCATCGCGCGCTTCCTGACGCACCTGAAGCGCAAGGCCGAGGCATGCGCGGGCGCGCCGATCGGCCGCGCGGTGCTCGGCCGGCCGGTGTTCTTCGTCGACGACGATCCGCGCGCCGACCGCCTCGCGCAGGACCAGCTCGAAGCGGCCGCGCGGTCGGTCGGTTTCACCGACGTGCATTTCCAGTACGAACCGATCGCGGCCGCGTTCGACTACGAGTCGCGCCAGCAGGCCGAACGGCTCGTGCTGGTTGCCGACATCGGCGGCGGTACGTCGGACTTCTCGCTCGTGCGTGTCGGGCCGGAGCGGATGGCGCGCCTCGAGCGCAAGGACGACGTGCTCGCGCACCACGGCGTGCACGTCGCGGGCACCGATTACGACCGCCGCGTCGAGCTGGCGGCGATCCTGCCGGCGTTCGGCTATCGCTCGCTCGATCCCGAGGGGCGCGAGCTGCCGAACCGGATCTACTTCGACCTGGCGACCTGGCACCTGATCAACACGGTCTACACGCCGAAGCGGCTGGGCGAGCTGAAGCTGATGAAGCACCTGTACCAGGATGGGCGGCAGTACGACCGGCTCACGCGCGTGGTGGAACAGCGGCTCGGGCACGCGCTGATGGCACGCGCGGAAGAGGCGAAGATCGGCGTGGCGGCGGGCGGGGAGACGATGATCGACCTGAACGACGTGGAAGAGGATCTGCAGATCGCGTTCGACGCCGAACGCCTCGTCGATGCGAGCGTCGACGACACCGCGCGCATCGTCGACGCCGCGCGCGAAACGGTACGGCTGGCGGGCGTTGCGCCGCGAGACCTCGGCGCGCTGTATTTCACCGGCGGCTCGACCGGGCTCGCGTTTCTGTCGGGTGCGCTCGCTGGCGCATTCCCGGACGCGCAGCCGGTGTTCGGCGATCGCCTTGCGAGCGTCGCGACGGGGCTCGGCATTCATGCGCAGCGGCTGTTCGGCTGACCGAAGATGAGCCGGACGGGCGGTGGCCGCATGGCTGCCGCGCCGTAAAACAAAAAGCCCCGCCGAAGCGGGGCTTTTTTACACGAAATATCGCGCCGAACTTAGACCGGACGGATGTTCGCAGCTTGCAGACCCTTCGGGCCCGTCTTCACTTCGAATTCAACCTTCTGGTTTTCTTGCAGCGTCTTGAAGCCTTCGACGCGGATTTCCGAGAAGTGCGCGAACAGATCGTCGCCGCCGCCTTCCGGGGTAATGAAGCCGAAGCCCTTTGCGTCATTGAACCACTTGACGGTACCGGTTGCCATGTTACTTATTCCTAAAAAGATAAAACGGGGCCGAGGCCCATGGGGTGCGGAAAATCAAGGAAGGGGGTAATAGGACCAACCGGAGTACCGTTGATGGGCGAACTACGAAAGAACCAATTCACTCGCCGCTTGAAATCCTGCAACGTTGTTTATACGGCTAATCGCTCGCGTGGTCAACCGGATTTCCATGCAGTCAGGGTTATTGCGGAGTTCAGGTTTACAAACCTTGCAAACGATGCGACTTTTTTGTAGGGGGCGAACGATTTTGGCGCCATCTTGCAGGTGCAACCGTTAAACTACGCGCCGCTGGACGGGTTGCCCCGATCGGGTTACCCGTCCCCCCAAAATGACGCGCGCGGTGCTGTCCGAGCCGATCCCGGACAGCTGGCCGACCACGCTTTTTGAGACACAGGAGAGGATGTGAAGAGTTCTATTCAACGGAACATCGGCCCGTTTGCACTGATGCTGACGGGGCTGGGTTCGATTATCGGCTCGGGCTGGCTGTTCGGCGCCTGGAAGGCCGCGAAGATCGCCGGTCCGGCGGCGATCTGCGCATGGATCATCGGCGCGGTCGTGATTCTCGCGATTGCCCTGACGTACGCTGAACTGGGCGCGATGTTCCCCGAGTCCGGCGGCATGGTGCGCTATGCGCGCTACTCGCACGGTTCGCTGGTGGGCTTCATCAGCGCATGGGCGAACTGGATCGCGATCGTATCGGTGATCCCGATCGAAGCGGAAGCGTCGATCCAGTACATGAGCACGTGGCCGTATCCATGGGCACACGCGTTGTTCGTGAACGGTGAGTTGCAGACCCTCGGCCTGCTGCTGTCGGCCGTGCTGGTCGTCATCTATTTCATGCTGAACTACTGGGGCGTCAAGGCGTTCGCGCGGGCAAACACCGCGATCACGATCTTCAAGTTCCTGATCCCCGGCCTCACGATCCTCGGCCTGATGCTGACGAGCTTCCACTCGGAAAACCTCGGGACCACGTCGAGTGCGAGCTTCGCGCCGTACGGCTGGTCGGCCGTGCTGACCGCGGTTGCGACGAGCGGCATCGTGTTTGCGTTCAACGGCTTCCAGAGCCCGGTGAACCTCGCCGGTGAAGCGCGCAATCCGTCGCGCAGCGTGCCGTTCGCGGTGATCACGTCGATCCTGCTGGCACTCGTGATCTACGTGCTGCTGCAGATGGCATACATCGGCTCGGTGAATCCGGCCGACGTCGCGAAGGGCTGGGAGCACTTCAACTTCTCGTCGCCGTTCGCGGAACTCGCGATCGCGCTGAACCTGAACTGGCTCGCGATCCTGCTGTACGTCGATGCGTTCATCAGCCCGAGCGGCACCGGCACGACCTACATGGCGACGACCACCCGCATGATCTACGCGATGGAGCGCAACAACACGATGCCGAAGATGTTCGGCAACGTGCACCCGATCTACGGCGTGCCGCGCCAGGCGATGTGGTTCAACCTGCTCGTGTCGTTCATCTTCCTGTTCTTCTTCCGCGGCTGGAGCTCGCTCGCGGCGGTGATCTCGGTGGCGACGGTGATTTCGTACCTGACCGGCCCGATCAGCCTGATGGCGCTGCGCCGCGCGGCGACCGACATCGAGCGTCCGCTGTCGATTCCGCTGATGAAGCTGATCGCACCGTTCGCGTTCGTCTGCGCCTCGCTGATCCTGTACTGGGCGAAGTGGCCGTTGACCGGCGAAATCATCCTGCTGATGATCGTCGCGCTGCCGGTATACTTCTTCTTCCAGGCCAAGTCCGGCTGGAGCGGCTGGGGCGCCGACCTGAAGGCCGCATGGTGGCTGGTCGCGTACCTGCCGACGATGGCCGTGCTGTCGCTGATCGGCAGCAAGGAGTTCGGCGGCCATGGTCTGATGCCGTACGGCTGGGACATGGTGATCGTCGCGGCGATCTCGCTGGTGTTCTACTTCTGGGGCGTGAACACGGGCTACCGGACCCAATATCTCGACGAGCGTGAATCGCACGACGAGATCCTCGAAAAGGTCGGTGCCTGACGCCTGACCTGCCACCGGAATCGGCGGTGGCAGGAAGCGCAAAAAAAGCCCGCCCGAGCGATGCTCGGGCGGGCTTTTTGTTTGGGGTCGCCAGTTGTGCCGGGCGACTCAGGCTGCCGCGCCCGCGAACACGTAGTTCGTCATCGCGAGCACACGTTGATACGTGCCGAGCGACTGGATGCCGAGCCGGTAGTCGTCGTCGGCCGCGCCAAGCGCGGTGAACACCGGCAGCAGGTGTTCGTCGGTCGGATGCATCAGCGCCGCGTGCGGGGCCTGCCGGCGATAGTCGAGCAGCGCGTCGACATCGCGCGCGGCGAGCTTCGCCTCGAACCAGTCGGTGAACTCCGTGACGCGCGGGTCTGCATCCTCGGGCGCCGCGCCGAAATCGGCGGCGCGCAGGTTGTGCGTGATCTGGCCCGAGCCGATCACCATCACGCCTTCGTCGCGCAGCGGCCGCAGCGCGCGGCCGAGTGCGAAGTGATGGGCGGCGTCCGCGCGCGGCTGGATCGACAATTGCGCCACGGGCACGTCGGCCTCGGGGAACATCAGCAGCATCGGCACCCACGCGCCGTGGTCGAGGCCGCGCTCGGCCGTCGCGGTCGCGATGCCGGCCGCATTCAGCAGCGCGGCCGCCCGTTCGGCGACCTCGGGCGCGCCCGGTGCCGGATAGCGGATCTCGTACAGGGCGCGCGGGAAGCCATGGAAGTCGTGGATCGTTTCCGGATGCGCGGCCACGCTCGCGACCGGCTGCTGCGTGCCCCAGTGTGCGGACAGCATCAGCACCGCGCGCGGGCGCGGCAATTCGGCACCGAGGTGCGTGAACGCGCCGGACGGCAGCGTCGGGTCGATCGGCAGCGTCGGCGCGCCGTGGGACAGGTAAAGCGAGGGCAAGCGATTCATGGTGGGGAGCCTGCAAAAGGGGTTTGCCTGTGACTATAGGCGCGCACCACGCATTGATAAATCGGCCGCCTGGAATTTAATTGAATCTTGCTGGTTGTTAATGCGGGTGCTTCCGCGTGTGCGAGGGGCGGGCGGTGCTTTAGATGAACGGATCGAGCCGGAAGGCGTCTGAATCGACGAAGATGCGCGAGGAACGACGCAGAAGCGCCGCGTCGAGCTTACTGTGTGGGCCGGATGCCGGCCCACTGCGTCGTCATCGGTGCACTGAGCGCGAACAGGTCGAGTACGCGCGTGACGGTCTGGTCGACGAGTTCCTCGATCGTCTTCGGCATCGCGTAGAACGCGGGCAGCGGCGGGAACACGATGCCGCCCATTTCGGTCACGGCGGTCATGTTGCGCAGATGCGCGAGGTTGAACGGCGTTTCGCGCACCATCAGCACGAGACGCCGGCGTTCCTTCAGCGTGACGTCGGCCGCGCGCGTGATCAGGTTGTCCGACAGCCCGTGCGCGACGCTCGCAAGCGTCTTCATCGAGCAGGGTGCGATCACCATTCCGTCGGTCGCGAACGAGCCCGACGCGATCGTCGCGCCGACATCGCGCACCGAATGCACGACATCCGCACGGCTTTCGACCTCGGCCTTCGACAGCTTCAGTTCATGCTGGATATTGAGCCAGCCGGCGTTCGAAACCAGCAGATGCGTTTCGACGCCGCCGGCGGCGCGCAGCAATTCGAGCAGCCGCACGCCGTAGACCGCGCCGGTGGCGCCGGTGATCGCGACGATCAGCCGGCGTGGCGGCGCGCTGGGAGATGCCATCGGGAAGGGGACGTTACGCGGCGGCGAACAGTTGCTGCAGTTCGCCCGACTGGTACATCTCCATCATGATGTCCGAGCCGCCGACGAATTCACCCTTCACGTACAGCTGCGGGATGGTCGGCCAGTTCGAGAATTCCTTGATGCCCTGGCGGATTTCGTCGTCCTCGAGCACGTTGACCGTCTTGAACTGGTCGACGCCGCAGGCTTTCAGCACCTGCACGGCGCGGCCCGAGAAGCCGCACATCGGGAATTGCGCGTTGCCCTTCATGAAGAGCACGACCTGGTTTTCGTCGACGATTTGCTTGATACGTTGTTGGGTGTCCATGACTGACCTTGCGTTTGCGGGGCGTTGGAACGAAATGATAGCGGATTTCAACCGGGCGGGCCGGCCATCAGCCGGGCCGGCGCCCGCCGGTCGTGCGTTCGATCGCGGCCAGATCGGCGAGCGATTCGACCGCGACGAAGCCGCGCGACACGAGTAGCGCGCGCACGGCTTCGGCCTGGTCGTAGCCGTGCTCGATCCAGAGCGTGCCGCCCGGTTTCAGGTAAGCGCCGGCGCCTGCGACGATCGTGCGGATCGCGCTCAGGCCGTCGGCGTCGTCGGTGAGTGCGCCGCGCGGCTCGAAACGCAGGTCGCCCTGCGCGAGGTGCGGATCGTGCTGCGCGATGTACGGCGGGTTGCTGACGATCGTGTCGAACGCGAGCGCCGGGTCGAGCGCGGCGTACCAGTCGCTCTGCAGCCAGTGCAGCGGGCCGCCGGGGCGGCGCGCGTCGAGCAGCTTGTCCGCGTTGCGCCGTGCGACTTCGAGCGCGGCGGGCGAACGGTCGAGCGCCCATACGCGTGCGTCAGGCCGTTCCGCCGCGATCGACACGGCGATCGCGCCGCTGCCGGTGCCGAGATCGAGCACGGCCGGATGCGGCCGTCCGTCGATCGCGTCGAGCGCGGCTTCGACGAGCAGTTCGGTTTCCGGGCGCGGAATCAGCACGTCGGGCGTCACATCGAACGGCCGACCGAAGAATTCGCGCATCCCGACGAGCTGCGCAACCGGCTCGCCAGCCACGCGGCGCGCTTCGAGCGCGCGGTAGCGCTCGATCGAGGCGGGCTCGAGCGGGGTGTCGCCGCGCGTGATCAACTGCGTGCGGGTCCAGCCGAGCGCGTATGCGAGCAGCACGCGTGCATCGACCGCGTCGAGCGGCGACGCGCGCAGCAGGTCGTCGGCGGTGGTGTCGGGCATCGCGGCCTCAGTCGGTGTCGCCGAGCGACGCGAGCAGTTCGGCCTGGTGCTCGGTGACGAGCGCGCCGATCAGTTCGTCGAGATCGCCGTCCATCAGCGCCTCGAGCCGGTACAGCGTCAGGTTGATCCGGTGGTCGGTCATCCGGCCTTGCGGGAAGTTGTACGTGCGGATCCGTTCCGAGCGGTCGCCGGAGCCGATCAGGCTCTTGCGCGTCGCCGCTTCCTTCGCGTGCTGCTCGTGATACTGCTTGTCCTTGATGCGCGCGGCGAGCACCTTCAGCGCGCGATCCTTGTTCTTGTGCTGCGAACGGTCGTCCTGGCACTCGACGACGATCCCGGTCGGGATGTGCGTGACGCGCACCGCCGAATCGGTCTTGTTGATGTGCTGGCCGCCCGCGCCCGACGCGCGGAACGTGTCGATCCGCAGGTCGGCCGGATTGATCTCGACCTCGCCGATCTCGTCGGCTTCCGGCATCACCGCGACCGTGCATGCGGACGTGTGGATGCGCCCCTGCGTCTCGGTGGCCGGCACGCGCTGCACCCGATGGCCGCCCGACTCGAACTTCAGGCGCGAGTACGCGCCCTGGCCGGCGATCCGCACGATCACTTCCTTGTAGCCGCCGAGATCCGACGCGCTTTCCGACATCATCTCGACCTGCCAGCGCTGGCGCTCCGCGAAGCGCAGGTACATGCGCAGCAGATCGCCTGCGAACAGCGCCGATTCGTCGCCGCCGGCGCCCGCGCGGATTTCGAGGAAGATGTTGCGATCGTCGTTCGGGTCCTTCGGCAGCAGCATCTTCTGCAATTCGGCTTCGAGACGGACCATGCGCTCACGTGCGCTGCGAATCTCGTCTTCGGCGAAATCGCGCATCGATGCATCGGCGAGCAGTTCCTGCGCGGCCGTCTCGTCGTTGCGCGACTGGCGCCACAGTGCGTACTGCTCGACGACCGGGCCGAGTTCCGCGTGTTCGCGCGTGAGCCTGCGGTACTGGTCGAGGTCGGCCGTGACGTTTTCGCGGCTCAGCAGGTCGTTCAGTTCGGCCAGCCGGGTAGACAGCTGGTCGAGCTTGCGTTGCATGCTCGTCTTCATGGTGTGGAGCGGCGCTCCCGGGCAAGGGGTATTCGGAAAGGATAGGCCGGCTCGCGGCCGGCGGCAGGGCAACCGGCCGGCGCTAGTGGCCGGATTGGTCGTTCGAGCGCGGCGCGTGCTGGTAGAAGCCGCGCATCAGGTCGATCAGCGAATCGCGGTCGGCGCCGTTCACGCGGTTGAGCGCGCTCGTCGGGCCGTGGATCAGCTTGTTGGTGAGCGCTTGCGACAGCGCTTCGAGGACGGCGGCAGGATCGTCGCCGCGCGCGAGCAGCTTCTGCGCCTTCTCGACTTCCGCACGGCGCAGCGCGTCGGCCTGCGTATGCATGTGACGAATCACCGGCACGACGCTGCGCGTGTCGAGCCATTGCATGAAATTCTGTACACGCGTCTCGATGATCGTCTCGGCCTGCGCGACCGCGGCCTGGCGCGACGCGTTGCCTTCGCGCACGATCGCGCCGAGATCGTCGACGGTATAGAGGAATACGTCCTTCAGCTTGCCGACTTCCGGCTCGATGTCGCGCGGCACCGCGAGGTCGACCATGAAGATCGGCCGATGGCGGCGCGCCTTCACCGCGCGCTCGACCGCGCCGAGGCCGATGATCGGCAGCGTCGACGCGGTGCACGACACGATGATGTCGAATTCGTGCATCCGCGTCGGCAGGTCCGACAGCGGCATCGCGCGGCCGTTGAAGCGTTCGGCGAGCCGCTGGCCGCGTTCGGCCGTGCGGTTCGCGATCACGAGCTCGCGCGGGCTCTGCGCGGCGAAGTGCGTCGCGCACAGCTCGATCATCTCGCCGGCGCCGATGAACAGCACGCGTTGATCCGACACCTTTTCGAAGATGCGCTGCGCGAGACGGACCGCGGCGGCGGCCATCGACACCGACTGCGCGCCGATCTCGGTCGTGCCGCGCACTTCCTTCGCGACGGCGAACGTGCGCTGGAACAGCTGGTTCAGATAGGTGCCGAGTGCGCCGGCTTCCGTCGCGGTGCGCACCGCGTCCTTCATCTGGCCCAGAATCTGCGTTTCGCCGAGCACCATCGAATCGAGGCCCGACGCGACGCGGAATGCGTGCCGGACCGCTTCCGACTGCGGCAGCGCGTAGACGTGCGGCGCGAGTTCGTCGACCGGAATCTGGTGATACTCCGACAGCCAGCGAATCGCCCCCTCGCGTGCGGCCCGATCGTCGGTCGCGCAATAGAGTTCGGTGCGGTTGCAGGTGGAGAGGATCGCCGCTTCCGGCGCATTGGGCGCCTGGGGGCCGAGGAACACGTTCTTGAACGTGACGAGAGCCGGCTTGATTTGCTCGAGCGGAAACGCCACGCGTTCGCGCAGGGCGACAGGCGCAGTGTGGTGATTGATTCCGATCGTGAGGAGTTGCATATCGCGGGCTATCGTTTAGCCCCATATTATAGCGTTTCAGCGATTTCCTCACTCGCGGCATACCGGGCATCAGCGTGGCGTGGCCTCGAATTTGGGGGCTCGATCGGCACGCGGTCGAGCTGATAGCCGTAGCCGTAGAGCGGCAGAAGCCGGTAGCCGCGCTCCGGAAGCAGCTGCAGCTTGCTGCGCAGCCGGGACGCATGGGTGTCGAGCGTGCGCGACTTCATGTCGCGGCGGCGCGCCCAGACGGTTTCGAGGATATGGGCGCGCGATACGGGTCGCGACAGATTCGCGAACAGCAACTGCGCGAAGCGGAACTCCTTCGGCGTGAGCGCGACGACCGCGTCGCCGAAGCGCACGAGGCTGTGGGTCGCATCGAATGCGTATTCTCCGAACATCTCGCGTGAGCGATTCGGCGGCCGCCGGACCCCGGCGCGCCGACTCAGCGCATTGATCCGCGCAAGCAGCTCGGGCCCGCTCACCGGGCGCACGAGGCAGTCGTCGGCGCCCGCGTGCAGGCACGACACGACCTCGCTTTCGCGCGGCAACTGCATCACGGCGATGGCCGGCAGCCCGGGCAGGATCGCCTGCGCCCGCGGAATGACTTCCTCGGCGGGCTGATCGCCGGCCCAGTTGCCGGTGATCAGCATGTCGCAGGTATCGGTGGCGAGCCACTCGAAGAACGCCGCGCTGGACAGAAACGCGTGGCACACATGACCGCCGGCGAAGAGCAGGCGGTTCAGGAGCGCAGCATGACGCGCCTCCGGATCGATCAGGGCGATTCGCATGAGGATTTCTTCAATACGGCTGCCGGTGCGCGCTTGCCATAACGTCGGGTCGGCCCCTACACTCGAATGTTCGCGGCGCCCGGCTGGTCTCGGGTTCGATGGATGAATCGATGCTAGCCGCTGGCAACGTTCACGCCTATGGGACGAATCTGAATTTATAGAAGGCGTCGAATGAACTGGTTTGGAATCCTTGTCCTGGGAGCGGCCGTCGGGCTGTTCGGCCGGTGGCTGCATCCGATGCGGCGCACGGGCCGGCCGGCATGGTGGATCGTGGTGCTGGTCGGCATCGCAGGCGCCGCCGCCGCGCGTATGGCCGGCAACCTCTCTGGACTGTTTTACGATGGCGAAACGCTCGAATGGCCGGTCTGCACCGGTGTCGCGTTCCTCGCCGTAGCCGTGACGGTCGCCCTGTCGGCCCGTCGCGAAAGCGCTCAGGTGAAGTCATGAATGCCCGTCTCCCCGAAGTCTCGCCGGTGCCGGCCCGCCTCGCACTGCTGCGCGGCGCGATGGTCCGCGAGGATCTGGCCGCCTATCTCGTGCCGTCCGCCGATCCGCACCTGTCCGAGTACCTGCCCGAGCGCTGGCAGGCGCGCCGCTGGCTGTCCGGTTTCACGGGCTCGGTCGGCACGCTGGTCGTGACCGCGGATTTCGCGGGCTTGTGGGTCGACAGCCGTTACTGGGTTCAGGCCGAGGCCGAACTCGCCGGCACGGGCGTCCAGCTGATGAAGATGACGGGCGGGCAGCAGAGCGCGCCCCACGTCGACTGGCTCGCGCAGAACGTGCCGGCCGGTGCGACGGTCGGTGTCGACGGCGCCGTGCTCGGCGTCACGGCGGCACGCGCGCTGACGGCCGCGTTGAGCGCGCGCGGTATCGCGCTACGCACCGATCTCGACCTGCTCGACGCGATCTGGCCGGAGCGCCCGGGGCTGCCGGGCGACGCGGTGTTCGAGCACCTGGCGCCGCAGGCCGACACGACGCGCGCGAGCAAGCTCGCCGAAGTGCGCCGCGCGATGCAGGCGCAGGGCGCGCAATGGCATTTCGTGTCGACGCTCGACGATCTAGCGTGGCTGTTCAACCTGCGCGGCGCCGACGTCAACTTCAACCCCGTGTTCGTCGCGCACGCGCTGATCGGCGCCGATCGCGCGACGCTGTTCGTCGCCGACGGCAAGGTGTCGCCGGCGCTGGCCGCGTCGCTCGCGCGGGACGGCGTCGAGGTCCGTGCGTACGACGCCGTGCACGCGTCGCTCGCGGCGCTGCCCGACGGCGCGACGCTGCTGATCGATCCGCGCCGCGTGACGTTTGGCACGCTCGAGGCCGTGCCGGCCGGCGTGAAGCTGATCGAGGCAGTGAACCCGTCGACGTTCGCGAAGTCGCGCAAGACGTCCGCCGAGATCGAGCACGTGCGCGTGACGATGGAGCACGACGGCGCCGCGCTAGCCGAATTCTTCGCGTGGTTCGAGCAGGCGGTGAACCGCGAGACCGTCACCGAGCTGACGATCGACGAGAAGCTCACGGCCGCGCGCGCACGGCGCCCCGGCTACGTGTCGCCGAGCTTCGCTACGATCGCCGGCTTCAACGCGAACGGCGCGATGCCGCACTATCGCGCAACGCCCGAGTCGCACGCGACGATCGCCGGCGACGGCCTGCTGCTCGTCGATTCGGGCGGCCAGTACACGACCGGCACCACCGACATCACGCGCGTCGTGCCGGTCGGCACGCTCAGCGACCTGCAGCGCCGCGATTTCACGATCGTGCTGAGGTCGATGATGGCGCTGTCGCGCGCACGCTTCCCGCGCGGCGTCCGCTCGCCGATGCTCGATGCGATCGCGCGCGCGCCGATGTGGGCGGCCGGGCTCGACTACGGCCACGGCACCGGCCACGGCGTCGGCTATTTCCTGAACGTGCACGAGGGCCCGCAGGTCATCTCGCACTACGCGCCGGCCGAGCCGTACACGGCGATGGAAGAAGGGATGATCACGTCGATCGAGCCGGGCGTGTACCGGCCCGGTAAATGGGGCATCCGGATCGAGAACCTGGTCGTGAACCGCGCGGGCGGGCAGACCGAGTTCGGCGACTTCCTCGCGTTCGAGACGCTCACGTTGTGCCCGATCGACACGCGCTGCGTGCTGATCGAGATGCTGCATGAAGACGAGCGCGCGTGGCTGAACGCGTATCACGCGACCGTGCGCGAGCGTGTCGGCCGGCACGTGAGCGGCGACGCGAAGGCGTGGCTCGACGCGCGCACGCAGCCGATCTGACGCAACACGCGATACCGGCCGCAGGACGGCCGGACCATGACCGAGAGGGCAACCGATGGCAGACACCGCAGTGATCGTGATCGACATGCAGCGCGGGCTGGTGCAGCGCGCGCGGCCCGCGTACCGGCTCGACGACGTCGTGTCGGGCATCAACCGGCTGACGGCGGCGGCGCGCGCGGCACACGCGCCCGTATGCTTCGTGCAGCACGACGGCGATGCGGACGACGACATCGTGCCCGGCACGCCCGGCTGGGAACTGCATGAGGCGCTGATCGTCGGTCGCGCCGACTGGCGCATCCGCAAGCAGGTGAGCGATTCGTTCCACGACACGCCGCTCGCCGCGCAGCTCGACGGCCACGGAGTCCGTTCGGTGCTGATCTGCGGCTATGCGACCGAGTTCTGCGTCGATTCGGCCGCCCGCCGCGCGGCACTGCTCGGCTACCGGACGACCGTCGTCTCCGATCTACACACGACGAACGAGCGCACGCACCTGTCGGCCGCGCAGATCGTCGCGCATCATCACTTCGTCTGGGAAAACAATACGCTGTCGGGCAACGCGGTGCGGCCGCGTCCGCTCGCGGACGTGCTTGCAACGGAGTTCGCATGACGATCAAGGCCGTGGTGTTCGATTTCGGCGGCGTGCTGATCGACTGGAGCCCCGAATATCTGTACCGGCAACTGATTTCGGACGAAACCGAGCGTCGCTGGTTCCTCACGCACGTGTGCGCGATGGACTGGGTGATCCTCCAGGACGGCGGGCAGACGATCGACGAGGGAACGAGTGAGCTCGTCGCGAAGTTTCCGGAGCACGAGGCGCTGATCCGCGCGTTCTACGCACGCTGGCACGAGATGATCGGCGGCGTGCTCGACGAAGGCGCCGCGCTCGTCGACCGGCTCGACGCGCAGGGGATGCCGCTCTTCGGGTTGACCAACTGGTCCGCGCAGACCTTTCCGTATGCATGGGACAACTTCCCGGTGCTGCGGCGCTTCAAGGACATCGTCGTGTCGGGCCGCGTGAAGCTCGTGAAACCCGATCCGGCGATCTATCGCGAAATGCACGCGCGGATCGATCCGCATCTGCCGGGCATCGCGCCGCACGAACTCGTGTTCATCGACGACAACGCGAAGAACGCGGCGGCCGCGACGGCACTCGGCTGGCATGGCATTCATCACACGAGCGCGGCAGCGACCGAGGCGCGCCTGCGTGAGCTGGGCGCGCTCGCGTAGGCGGCCGAACGACAGCCGGATAAAAAAAGCGGGCCAGCGGCCCGCTTTTTCGTTTTGCCGATCCGGCGGCGGCCGCTTTTGGCACCGGCCCCGCGTTGCCGCAGTGCCGGGTGCCCGGGCCGCGCCGTTCAGCGGCTGATGGGCTTGTAGCGCAGGCGCTTCGGCTTCGCGGCTTCCTCGCCGAGGCGTGCACGCTTGTCGGCTTCGTATTCCTGGTAGTTGCCGTCGAAGAACGTGACCTGCGAATCGCCTTCGAACGCGAGGATGTGCGTCGCGATCCGGTCGAGGAACCAGCGATCGTGCGAGATCACCATCACCGAGCCCGCGAACTCGAGCAGCGCGTCTTCCAGCGCGCGCAGCGTTTCGACGTCGAGGTCGTTCGACGGTTCGTCGAGCAGCAGCACGTTGCCGCCGGAGATCAGGGTCTTCGCGAGGTGCAGGCGGCCGCGCTCACCGCCGGACAGGTTGCCGACGATCTTCTGCTGATCGCCGCCCTTGAAGTTGAAGCGGCCGATGTACGCACGCGACGGCGTTTCGTACTTGCCGACCGTCAGCACGTCGGCGCCGCCCGAGATTTCCTCGAACACCGTCTTCGAGCCGTCGAGCGCGTCGCGGCTCTGGTCGACATACGCGAGCTTCACGGTCGGGCCCATCACGACTTCGCCCGAATCCGGTTGTTCCTTGCCGGTCAGCATCCGGAACAGCGTCGACTTGCCGGCGCCGTTCGGGCCGATGATGCCGACGATCGCGCCGGCGGGGATCTTCAGGTTCAGGTTGTCGATCAGCAGGCGGTCGCCGAACGCCTTGCTGACGTTCTTGAACTCGATCACTTCATTGCCGAGGCGGTCGCCGACCGGGATGAAGATTTCCTGCGTTTCGTTGCGCTTCTGGTATTCCTGGCTATTCAGCTCCTCGAAGCGCGCGATACGGGCCTTCGACTTCGCCTGGCGACCCTTCGGGTTCTGGCGCACCCACTCCAGTTCCTTCTTGATCGCCTTCTGACGCGCCGATTCCGATGCTTCTTCCTGCTTCAGGCGTTCTTCCTTCTGGTCGAGCCAGCTGCTGTAGTTGCCCTTCCAAGGAATGCCGTGGCCACGGTCGAGTTCGAGAATCCACTCGGCTGCGTTGTCGAGGAAGTAGCGATCGTGCGTGACGGCGACGACGGTGCCCGGGAAGCGCACCAGGAACTGCTCGAGCCAGTCGACCGATTCGGCGTCGAGGTGGTTGGTCGGTTCGTCGAGCAGCAGCATGTCCGGCTTCTCGAGCAGCAGCTTGCACAGCGCGACGCGGCGCTTTTCGCCGCCCGACAGGTGCTCGATCTTCGCGTCCCACGCGGGCAGGCGCAGCGCGTCGGCGGCCACTTCGAGCTGCTGCTCCGGGCTGCCGCCGTCGCTCGACGCGAGGATCGCTTCGTATTTCGCCTGCTCGGCCGCGAGCGCGTCGAAGTCGGCGTCCGGCTCCGCATACGCGGCGTAGATTTCCTCGAGCTTCTTGTTCGCCTGGAACAGGTCGCCGAGGCCTTCCTCGACGGCTTCGCGCACCGTCTTCGTCGGGTCGAGCTGCGGTTCCTGCGGCAGGTAGCCGATGTTCAGGTTCGGCATCGGCGTCGCTTCGCCTTCGATGTCCTTGTCGACGCCCGCCATGATGCGGATCAGCGTCGATTTGCCCGAGCCGTTCAGGCCGAGCACGCCGATCTTCGCGCCGGGAAAGAACGACAGCGAGATGTCCTTCAGGATCTGGCGCTTGGGCGGCACGATTTTGCCGACCCGGTTCATCGTGAAAACGTATTGGGCCATTTGGGTGTGAAAGTCAGAAAGGGTTGAGACTGCCTCGCAGCGCCTGGGCATGCGTGGCGTCGGGGGATTCGGTACGGAGCGTGCCGCGCGGGGCGCGGCGGTGTCGCCGCGGGTTGGCGGCGCGAGTGCGTATTGTACTTCGCCGCCGGCTGCCGCTGACACCGCGCCGGCCATTCGGCCGACCCGCGTTCACAGCCACGCGGCGACGCCGCCATGCCCCGAACAGGTGCCGCGCCGATGGCGGCTGAAGCTGTACGTGCCGTCGCGGCAGCGCGCGCTCGCGCCCTCGGGCACGCGGCCCGATTTCGAATGGGCCGGCGCATGGACGGTGTCGCCGTCGCGATTACGGTACGTGTCGTGCCGGTCGAGGTCGGCTTCGTTGCCGTAGCCGGGCGACGCGCGATACGCGTGCGCCGCAGGCGGCACGGCGGCGCACGCGGCGAACAGCGCGGCGGACAGGGTCGCGATGCGCATCGCGCGGCGGAGCTGGGCAGGCATGGTCTCTCTCCGGATGTTGTTATCTGCTGTCGATCCCGGGCCGCATGTTAGCCGATCGGCCGAAGATCGGTGCCGCTGCGCCGAGGCGCGGCGACGCTACGCCGCGCCGGTCATCGATGCCGCGCCGTCGGCTTGCGCGGCCTCGAGAATCCACCGGCGGAACGCCGCGACTTTCGTACGTTCCGCGTGATGCGGCGGGTAGACGAGGTAGTACGCGAAGTCGTCGAGCCACGCGATGTCGGCAAGCTGCACGAGCCGGCCGCTCGCGAGCTCGTTGCGCACCATCGCCGCCGGCAGGAGGCCCGCACCCTGGCCGGCGAGAATCGCCTGCAGCAACAGGCCGGAATCGTCGAACGCGGGGCCGCGCGGCGGACCGAAATCGTCGATCCGCTGCGCGTCGAACCAGATGTGCCAGCCCTTGCGCTCGGCGTCGTGCAGATGCGGCCATCCGGCCAGGTCGGCGGGGGTGGCCGGCATGCCCAGCCGCGCGACGAGTGCCGGTGCCGCAAGCGCGACGATCTCCACCGTCAGCAGCCGTTCGCTGCACAGCCCGACGTAACGGCCGAGACCGTGGCGGATCGCGACGTCGACGCCGTCACGCGAGAAATCGGCGAGTGCATGGCTCGTGGCGATCTGCAGGTCGATGTCCGGGCACGCGTCCCGGAACTGCGCGAGGCGCGGCACGAGCCACGCGGACGCGAAAAACGGCGTGACGCTCACCGTCAGCACGCCGCTGTCGGCGGCTCCCGACACGCGTTGCGACGCGTCGGCGATCTGCCGGAACGCGTTGCGCACGGGCGGCAGGTAGTCGCGGCCCGCGGCGGTCAGCAGGATGCCGCGGTTCACGCGCTCGAACAGCTCCACGCCGAGGTGGCGCTCGAGCGTGCGGATCATCTGGCTCACCGCGCCGGGCGTGACCGACAGCTCTTGCGCCGCGGATTTCACCGACAGGTGGCGGGCCGCCGCCTCGAACGCACGTAGCGCGTTGAGGGGCGGCAGGCGGGAACGGTTCATTCAGTTTTTCTAAAGCGAAAGGCCGACGAAATATCGTTTGAGGCAATGGGTCCGCGCGAGTACCGTTGTCGCATAGGATCGCATTCGTCGCGACTGACTTGCGGCGACCGATGCGATCAACATAGTTCAACTATATCCATGAGGCAATCCGGGCGCCGCGCGGCGTCCGGCGGAACCTGGGAGGAGCATCGTCATGAGCGGCCCGCGCCCATCGCGCGTCTTCTACGGCTGGTATGTGGTGGCGGCCGCGTTCGCCGTCACGTTCGTCGGCTTCGGCAGTGCGTACACGTTCAGCGCGTTCGTCGAATCGCTGCAGCGGGATTTCGCCGCGTCGCGCGGGCAGATCTCGCTCGTGTTCTCGCTGGCCGGCTTCCTGTATTTCGGCTTCGGCATCGTCAGCGGCCCGCTTGCCGATCGCTTCGGCTCCCGACGGCTCGCCGTCGCCGGCATGTTGCTGACGGCCGCCGGTCTGGCTGCAGCCGGTGCCGCGCATACGCTGCTGCAGGTCTATGTCGCGTACGGGCTCGGTGTCGGCGTCGGCGTCGGCTGCGCGTATGTGCCGGCCGTCGGTGCCGTGCAACGCTGGTTCGTGCGGCGGCGCGGCTTCGCGTCGGGGCTCGCGGTTGCAGGGATCGGCGTCGGCACGCTGGTGATGCCGCCGCTCGCGTCCGCGCTGATCGCGCACGTCGGCTGGCGAGGCGCGTATGTCACGTTGGCGGCGCTCGCGGTGGTGGTGGGCGCGGGCATGTCGCTGCTGATCGAGAACGACCCGCGCGGGCGCGGCTTGCTGCCCGACGGCGATGTGGCGCGTACGCAAGCGGGCGATGCGCTGCCGGGTGCCGCGTCATCGGTTCCGGCCGGTGCGACCGTGCGCGAGGCCGTCGCGTCGCGGCCGTTCGCGAGCCTCTACGCGGCGTGTCTCGTGTGCTCGTTCGGTGTCTTCGTGCCGTTCGTGCACCTCGTGCCGTACGCGCTCGATCATGGCGTCGCGCCGTCGACGGCCGTGCTGCTGCTCGGCGCGATCGGCGTCGGCAGCACGGCAGGGCGGTTCTTCCTCGGCGGCCTCGCCGATCGCTTCGGCCGCCGCGCGTCGCTGCTCGCGATGTTCGCGGGCATGGCCGTCGCGCTCGTTGCGTGGGCCGGCGCCGGGAGCGTCGCGACGCTCGCCGCGTTCGCACTCGTGTTCGGCGTGTTCTACGGCGGCTGGGTCGCCGTGCTGCCCGCCGTCGTGATGGACTACTTCGGCGGCCGCAACGTGAGCGCGATCATAGGCGTGCTATACACGAGCGTTGCGTTCGGCACGCTGATCGGGCCCGCCGCGGCCGGTTTCATCTACGACGCGGGCGGCGGTTATCTCGTGCCGATCCTGGCCAGCGCGGCCGCCAATGCGATCGCGTTCGCGATCGTCGCCACCACCGGACGCGCGCCACTGACGGCGCGCGCGGCCGGCCGCTAGGCACGCGTCGCCGGCCGCGCGGCCTGACACCTCGCGGCTAGGCGTCGTTCACGATTTCCGCTACGGTGTGCGGGGCGTCGATCATCGGCGGACGGAGGCGCATCGTGACATTCGACGAAGTTCGGCGGATCGCGCTGGCATGGCGCGGTGTCGAGGAGGGCACGTCGTACGGCACGCCCGCGCTCAAGGTGAAGGGCAAGATGCTCGCGCGCCTGCGCGAGGACGGCGACACGCTCGTCGTGAAGGGCGTCGGCCCCGACGAGCGCGCGTGGCTGATCGAATCGGAGCCCGACGTGTATTACGTGACCGACCACTACGCGGGCTGGCCCATCGTGCTGGTGCGCCTGTCGGCCGCGCATCCCGACGCCGTGAAAAATCTGCTTCTGCGAGAATGGCGGGCGATCGTCCCGGCCAAATGGCGGGACGAAGGGCCGCGCGACGCGAACTGAGCATCCGGCGCGGCGCCCGCGCGGCGAACGAACCTCTTCGACGGATCGGGGCCGCCGCGATGCCGAGGGCGGCATCGCCTTCGGTTGCCCGCTCCGACGACGCGCCAAGCGGACGCCGAACCGGAGCAAGCGTTGCATCGATTCACATCGATGCAACAAGTGGTTCCATCGAAATTCTTCAATTGGTTCTTAGTGAAGAACCGTTTGATGCTTACACTCGTTCGCTTCGAAGGCGGCTGACCGACAGCCGACGGAAAGGGCGCACGCGATGCGCCGGCATCCTCGCGTGCCGCATCGCACCCGCAGCTTCGCAGACTGCGTCGCGCACCGACCGAACCAGGCTCGATCCGGCTTCCTGCCCGCATGCCGCGCACGCGCGGCGGGCTGCCGGGTTCAACAACGACAACTCCCCACGCCGCCTTCACGAGACCCCCGGTCGTACCGGAATCGTTTTTTGGAGAGAGACATATGAGTGGAAGCAACACAGGCCTCGGCACGGGCCTGAAGCAGCGTCACGTGACGATGATGTCGATTGCCGGCGTCATCGGTGCGGGCTTGTTCGTCGGCTCCGGCCACGCCATCGCCGAGGCCGGCCCGGCATCGATCCTCGCGTATGCGATCGCGGGCCTGCTGGTCGTGCTGGTGATGCGCATGCTCGGCGAGATGGCCGTCGCGCATCCGGACAGCGGTTCGTTCTCGACCTATGCCGATCGCGCGATCGGCCACTGGGCAGGCTTCACCATCGGCTGGCTGTACTGGTGGTTCTGGGTGCTCGTGATCCCGATCGAGGCGACGGCCGCCGCGACCATTCTCAATGCGTGGTTCCCGGGCGTCGCGACCTGGATCTTCGCGCTCGGCATCACGCTGCTGCTGACGATCACCAACCTCTTCTCGGTCAAGAACTACGGCGAATTCGAATTCTGGTTCGCGCTGATCAAGGTCGTCGCGATCGTCGTGTTCCTGTGCATCGGCGGTGCGGCGATCGTCGGCATCGTTCCTGCCCCGGCCGTGTCGGGCGTGTCGAACCTGTTTGCGCATGACGGCTTCATGCCGCACGGCGCCGGCGCGGTGCTCGCGGCGATGCTGACGACGATGTTCTCGTTCCTCGGCACCGAGATCGTGACGATCGCGGCCGCCGAATCGGATAACCCGCAACGCCAGATCGTGCGTGCGACGAACTCGGTGATCTGGCGGATCACGCTGTTCTATCTTGGCTCGATCCTCGTCGTCGCGGCCATCGTGCCGTGGAACGATCCGCTGCTGCCGAAGCACGGCTCGTATCAGCGCGCGATGGAGCTGATCGGCGTTCCGAACGCGAAGGCGATCATCGACGTGATCGTGCTCGTGTCGGTCGCGAGCTGCCTGAATTCCGCGCTTTACACCGCCTCGCGGATGCTGTTCTCGCTGTCCAGGCGCAAGGACGCGCCCGCGTTCCTGCACCGTACCGACTCGACCGGCACGCCGCGTGCGGCCGTGCTCGCATCGACGGCGTTCGGTTTCCTGACCGTGATCGCCAACTACCTGATGCCGGAACAGGTGTTCGGCTTCCTGCTGGCGACGTCGGGTGCGATCGCGCTGCTCGTGTATCTCGTGATCGCGATCTCGCAGCTGCGGATGCGCAAGACGCTCGAATCGGGCGGCGCCGACCTGACGCTGCGGATGTGGCTGTTCCCGTGGCTCACGTGGGCGGTGATCCTGTTCATTTGCGGCACGCTGACCGTGATGTTCGTCAGCGAGGAACACCGGATGGAAGTGGGTGCGACGGCCGTGCTCGCGTTGCTCGTGCTGTTTGCCGCGTGGCTGAACAAGCGGGGGCGCGATGCGCGGGCAGGGGCGGGGCGGCGGGTGTCGGCGACCTGATGAACCGACGATCCGAAGGCGGGCAGGGTCCTCGCCTTCGGCTCGCTCGGCAGGCACCGTGATGAAAAATGGGCCGATTGGCGTTTGCCAATCGGCCCATTCGCTTTTCGTGCCGGATGCGCATTATGCGACGCCGTGCATATTGCACAGCATCGCCATTCGCGTATCAGACGTTGAACAGGAAGTTCATCACATCCCCGTCGTGCACGACATATTCCTTCCCTTCCGCGCGCATCTTGCCGGCTTCCTTCGCACCCTGTTCGCCCTTGTACGAGACGAAGTCGTCGAAGGCGATCGTCTGCGCGCGGATGAAGCCGCGCTCGAAGTCGGTGTGGATCACGCCGGCCGCTTGGGGCGCCGTGTCGCCGATGTGGATCGTCCACGCGCGCACTTCCTTCACGCCCGCGGTGAAGTAGGTCTGCAGGCCGAGCAGCTTGAAGCCCGCGCGAATCACGCGGTCGAGGCCCGGCTCTTCCATGCCCATGTCGGCGAGGAACGCTTCCTTGTCCGCATCGTCGAGATCGGCGATTTCCGCCTCGATCGCCGCGCACACCGCGACCACCGGCGAATTCTCGCTTTCCGCGTACTTGCGCACCACTTCGAGGTGCGGGTTGTTCTCGAAGCCGTCGTCCTTCACGTTCGCGACGTACATCGCCGGCTTCGCGGTGATCAGGCAGAACGGCTTGAGCAGCGCCTGCTCGTCGTCCGACAGGTCGAGGCCGCGCACGGCCTTGCCCTGGTCGAGGTGCGCGCGCACCTTCTCGAGCACCGCGGCGAGCTTCACCGCTTCCTTGTCGTTGCCCGACTTCGCGGCCTTCGAGTAGCGCGTGAGCGCCTTCTCGACGGTGCCGAGGTCGGCGAGCGCGAGCTCGGTGTTGATCACTTCGATGTCGTCGATCGGGCTGACCTTGCCGGCGACGTGGATGACGTTGTCGTCCTCGAAGCAGCGCACGACGTGCGTGATCGCATCGGTTTCGCGGATGTTCGCGAGGAACTGGTTGCCGAGGCCTTCACCCTTGCTCGCGCCCGCGACGAGGCCGGCGATGTCGACGAATTCGACGACGGCCGGCACGACGCGCTCGGGCTTGACGATTTCGGACAGCGCCTTCAGGCGCGCGTCGGGCACTTCGACGATGCCGACGTTCGGCTCGATCGTGCAGAACGGGTAGTTCTCGGCGGCGATGCCGGCCTTGGTCAGCGCATTGAACAGGGTGGACTTGCCGACGTTGGGCAAGCCGACGATGCCGCATTTGAGGCTCATGGAATCCTTCGGACCGGTGAGGCGGCGCGGCCGGACAAAGCGCGGCGGCGCGGGAAAAATAGGGACGGCCGGCGCCTGGAGTGCGGCGGGCCGATGTTCGAAGGCGCTATTGTACCGTGCCGACGCCCCGGTTTCCGGCCTTCCCCCGAACGCCCGATGCGACGGGCCGCCGCGCTGCCGGGCCGGCCCGCGATTCTGCTGATTTCCCGCAAAGTCCGGCCGCGTAAGGGATTGGCCCCGCGGCTATAATGCCCGCCATGACTGCCCACCACACCTTCGACGTCGCCGTGGTCGGCGGCGGGCTCGTCGGCAAGACCGCCGCGCTCGCGCTGACCCAGTCCGGCTACAAGACTGCCTTGCTCGCCCAGCCGGCTGCGCCGCGCCCCGCCGATCTCGCGTTCGACACGCGCATCTACGCGCTGTCGTCCAGCTCGCAGGCCTTGCTGGAGCGGCTGCGGGTCTGGCAGGCGCTCGACCATGGCCGGCTCGCGCCGGTCTACGACATGCGTGTGTACGGCGATGCGCAGGCGGAACTGCATTTCTCCGCCTATCAGGCGTCCGTTCCGCAGCTCGCCTGGATCGCCGAATCGTCGCTGATCGAGACGTCGCTCGACGCCGCGCTGCGGTTCCAGCCGAACCTCACATGGTTCGATGCGCGCGCGCAAGGCTTCGACGTGCGCGACGACGCGGCCGTGCTCACGCTGTCGTCGGGGCAAGTGCTCGAAGCGGACCTCGTGGTCGGCGCGGACGGCGCGCATTCCTGGGTGCGCTCCCAAATGGGGGCAAGGATCGAGCGGCGCGATTACCGTCAGACGGGCGTCGTCGCGAACTTCAAGGCATCGCTCCCGCACCGCGAGACCGCCACCCAATGGTTCCGCGACGGCGAGATCGTCGCGCTGCTGCCGCTGCCGGACGGCCATGTGTCGCTCGTGTGGTCCGCGCACACCGCGCACGCGGACGAACTGCTCGCGCTCGATCCTGCGCAACTCGCGGCCGAAGTCGAGCGCGTGTCGCACGGGCAGCTCGGCACGCTCGAATGCGTGACGCCGGCCGCCGGTTTCCCGCTCGCGCTGCAGACCGTCGACAAGCTGATCGCCCCGCGCGTCGCGCTCGTCGGCGATGCCGCACACCTGATCCACCCGCTCGCGGGGCAGGGGATGAATCTCGGGTTGCGCGACGTCGCGGCGCTGGCGGATGCGATCGCGAACAAGGAGCGCTTCCGCAACCTCGGCGACACGGTGCTGCTGCGCCGCTACGAGCGTTCGCGCCGCGAGGACATCCGCGCGCTGATGGTCGCGACCGACGGGCTGCAGCGGCTGTTCGCGGTGCCCGGCTCGTTCGCGAAGGCGGTGCGCAACGCGGGGATGGCGTTCGTCGGCGCGCAACCGCTCGTGAAGCGCTGGCTCGTGTCGGCCGCGCTCGGCTGATCGAACCTTCGCGCGCCCGGCCTGTCGGACAGGGTTCCGTTACGGCGTACACTGTGACGTGCACTCCGATTGAGCTGAAGGAACAACAGGATGAAAAAAACGATCCGCATCGCATCGCTGGCGCTGGCCGTCACGATGGCGACGCTCGGCTGCACCGCGCAGGCCGACCAAACCACCGACAAGTTGAAAGCCACGCTGCAAGCGCGTCTGGGCAGCGATGCGCCGATCAAGAGCGTGTCGAAAGCGCCGGTCGCGGGCCTGTACGAAGTGAACCTCGGCACGCAGATCATCTATAGCGATGCGGCCGGCGACTACGTGCTGCTCGGCGATCTCGTCGACACCAAGACGCACAAGAACCTGACCGACGCGCGCCTGTCCGACCTGAACAAGATCGACTTCGCGAGCCTGCCGCTCGCGAACGCGATCAAAGTCGTCAAGGGCAACGGCGCACGCAAGATCGCGGTGTTCTCCGATCCGAACTGCCCGTACTGCAAGCGGCTCGAGACGACGCTTCAGTCGGTCGACAACGTGACCGTCTACACGTTCCTGTACCCGGTGCTGTCGCCCGATTCGACCACGAAGTCGAAGGCGATCTGGTGCGCGACCGACCGTGCGAAAAGCTGGGAGGGCTGGATGCTCGACCATCGCGCACCGTCCGGCGCCGGCAACTGCGATACGAGCGCGCTCGACAAGAACCTCGCGCTCGGCCGCGGGATGAACGTCACGGGCACACCGACGATCTTCCTGCCCGACGGCCGTCGCCTGCCGGGCGCGGTATCGGCCGATCAGCTGAATCAGGCGCTCGCGTCGAACAAGTAACCGACCGACACGCCGGGCCGCATGGCCCGGCCAGCGAGGGGCGCCCGCGATATCTGCCGGCGCCTCTCTTCGTTTCCGCCGCCATATTCCGTCCGATTTTCGACCGATTGCCACGATGACCCAGCCGATCCGTTATTCGATTGCCCCGAAAGATCTTGCCGCGCACCTGTTCGAAGTGTCGGTGACGGTCACCGATCCCGATCCCGAAGGCCAGCGCTTCTCGCTGCCGGTATGGATTCCCGGCAGCTACCTCGTGCGCGAGTTCGCGCGCAACATCGTGACGCTTGCCGCGTTCAACGACGCGGGCCGCAAGGTGCGGATCGCAAAAACCGACAAGAACACGTGGCAGGCTGCGCCGGTGAACGGCACGCTGACGCTGCGTTACGACGTGTACGCGTGGGATCTGTCGGTCCGCTCTGCGTATCTCGACGAATCGGGCGGCTTCTTCAATGCGACGGCCGTGTTCCTGAGCGTCGCCGGTCGCGAGGATGCCCCGTGCGAAGTCGACATCGCGAAACCGGCGGGCGCGGCGTTCCGCACGTGGCGCGTCGGTACGTCGCTGCCCGAGGCGCGCGGCACCAAGCGCTACGGGTTCGGCGCATATCGGGCCTCGAACTATGACGAGCTCACCGACCATCCGGTGACGATCGGCGAATTCGCGCTGGCGACGTTCGACGCGCACGGCGTGCCGCACGACATCGTGATCGCCGGGCGCGTGACGCAGCTCGACATGGAACGGCTGCGCGCCGACCTGAAGTGCGTGTGCGAAGCGCAGATCGCGCTGTTCGAGCCGAAATCGAAGAAGGCGCCGATGGACCGCTACGTGTTCATGACGCTCGCGGTCAGCGACGGCTACGGCGGCCTCGAGCACCGTGCGTCGACCGCGCTGATCTGCAACCGCACCGACCTGCCGGTGAAGGGCCGACCGGAAACGGCGGAAGGCTATCGCACCTATCTCGGCCTGTGCAGCCACGAGTATTTCCACACGTGGAACGTGAAGCGCATCAAGCCGGCCGCGTTCGTGCCGTACGACCTCGCGCGGGAGAACTACACGTCGCTGCTGTGGCTGTTCGAGGGCTTCACGTCGTATTACGACGACCTGATGCTCGTGCGCAGCGAGCTGATGTCGCAGGACGAATATTTTGCGGCGCTCGGCCGTACCGTCGGCGGCGTGCTGCGCGGCACGGGGCGCCTGAAGCAAAGCGTCGCGGACAGCTCGTTCGACGCGTGGATCAAGTATTACCGCCAGGACGAGAACGCGACCAACGCGATCGTCAGCTATTACACGAAGGGTTCGCTCGTCGCGCTCGCGTTCGATCTCGCGATCCGCGCGCAGACGCGCGACCGCAAGTCGCTGGACGACGTGATGCGTCTGCTGTGGCAGCGCTACGGCCGCGAGTTCTATCGCGGCAAGCAGGCGGGCGTCGAGGAAAACGAGGTCGAGGCGCTGATCGAGGAAGCGACGGGCGTGGCACTCGGCCGACTATTCGCCGACGCCGTGCACGGCACGCGCGACCTGCCGCTCGCCGAACTGCTCGCGCCGTTCGGCGTGACGCTCGCGCCCGAGGTTGCGCCTGGCGCGGCCGCGAAACCGACGATCGGCGCGCGCCTGCGCGGCGGTGCGGACTGCACGCTGGCGGCGGTGTACGAAGGCGGCGGCGCGCATCGCGCGGGGCTGTCGGCCGGCGACACGCTGATCGCGCTCGACGGGCTGCGCGTCACCGGCACGAATCTCGACACGCTGCTCGCGCGCTACCGCCCGGGCGACAAGGTCGAGGTGCACGCATTCCGCCGCGACGAACTGCGGACCGCGAAACTGAAGCTGGACGGGCCTGAAGTCATGCGCTACCGGCTCACGGCGGCCGCGAAACCGGCCGCCGCGCGCAAGTCCCGGGAAATCTGGCTGAAGGGCTGATCCAGCACGAGCGGCTTTAGGGGCGCGACCATCGATTGTTCTGCTGCTGCAACAATCCGTCGCCCCTGAGCCGCTTTTTCGCGACGATGCGGCCACGCACAATGGCGTCACTCGCGCTACCGAAGCGCAGCCCAACTGGAGCCTGACATGACGACCATTCTGCAAATCAATTCCGCGGCGCGCTCGCAAGGTGCGCAATCCACGCTGCTGGCCAACGAACTGACGGCAAAGCTGCAACAATCGAACGCCGGTGCGAAGGTCGTGGTTCGCGACCTGCTGGCCAACGGGCTGCCGCACCTCGACGAATCGGTACTGGGCGCATTTTTCACGCCGGCCGAGCAGCGCAGCGCGGAACAGAATGCGATCGTCGCGAAGAGCGATGCGCTGATCGCCGAACTGCAAGCCGCCGACATCATCGTGATCGGTGCGCCGATGTACAACTTTGGCGTCTCGTCGCAACTGAAGACGTATTTCGACTGGATCGCCCGCGCAGGCGTCACGTTCCGCTACACCGAGAACGGTCCGGAAGGGCTGATCAAGGGCAAGAAGGTTTACGTGGTGACGGCGCGCGGCGGCAAGTACGCCGGTACGCCGAACGACAGCCAGACGCCGTTCCTGCGTACGTTCCTCGGTTTCATCGGCTTGACCGACGTGAGCTTCATCCACGCGGAAGGCCTGAACCTCGGGCCGGATTCGCAGAGCGCGGCACTCGCCAGCGCACGCGAAGCGATCGCTGCCGCGTAAGGCCCGCGCGGGTGCATCGCACCCGCGTTGCGTCGCCGCATGAAAGAACGCCGCGTCCCGAAAGGGCGCGGCGTTCTTGCGTGGTGCGGGTAAAAGCGGAACGCGATTACGCGAGCGTTTCGGCCACCTCAGGCAGGCGCCAGTCGACCGGCTCGCGGCCCGCTTCGACGAGATAGTCGTTCGCGAGCGCGAAGTGGCGGCAACCGAGGAAGCCGCGGTGTGCGGACAGCGGTGACGGATGCGGCGCCTCGAGCACACAGTGCGCGCTCGCATCGAACAGCGCGCGCTTCGCCTGCGCGTGCGCGCCCCACAGCATGAACACGAGCCCGCGATGGCGGTTGGCCAGTTCACGGATCAGCGTGTCCGTGCATTGCTCCCAGCCGCGCTTCGCGTGGCTCGCAGCCGCGCCGCGCTCGACCGTCAGCACGGTGTTGAGCAACAGCACGCCCTGGCGCGCCCAGGTGTCGAGGCAGCCGTGACGCGGCGTGTCATGACCGAAATTCGCGGCGATTTCCTTGAAGATGTTGCGCAGCGACGGCGGCGTGCGGACGGCCGGCGGCACCGAGAACGCCAGGCCGTGCGCCTGCGGTGTGCCGCGGTCGTCGCCGTGATAAGGGTCCTGGCCGAGGATCACGATCTTCACGTCGTCCGGGCTCGTCAGGCGCAGCGCGCGGAACACGTCGGTCGGGTAGACCGTCTTGCCGGCTGCGCGTTCATCGTCGACGAAGCGGCACAGCGGCGCATACGCATCGCTGTCGGTGAACGGTTTCAACACGTCGCGCCAGACGGCCGGCAGCGCGTCGAACTGTGCGGCGAGGTGTGGGACGTTCGCGACAACGGGGCGCGCGGGCTGCGGCGCGGCGGAAACCGGGGCGGCCGCCGCGGCCTTCCTTGCGGGTTTACGCCCGGCTGCGGCCGGCGCGGGCGCCGTGGCGGAAACATCGTCCTGCGCCGTTTCCGGCACGGGATCGTCGAACAGCGACGCCTGCTGCGGCGTGCGGAGAGTCTTGCGGGTTGCCATGCGTGATGCGTGTTTATTGCGCGCGCAGCCGATAGCCGCGCTGCGCCTTGCTGATGTTTTCGGGGGCGAGGCCCGGCAGCGCCTGCTGCAGTTCGGCGGCGAGCGTCGCGAGCGCCGCTTCCGGGCCGTCGATCAGTTCGAGTTCGATTTCGCTGATCGGTTCGCGGCGCGTATCGTTTTCCGTCTGGACGACGATCTCGCCGACGTCGACCGCGGCCTCGACGGTTGCACCGCCGATTGCGATGCGCCACAGCGTACGCGAAAAATCCGTCCGGAACAGCGTATGCAGCGCCGGCGCCGCGTCGCGCAATGCGGCGGCAGCGTCCGGCACGTCGCACGCGGCGACGAGCGCATCGATTTCGAGCGCATCGCCGGCAACGGGCAACTCCCATTCGTGGCGACTATGCAGGCCGTCTTGCGCGCTGCCGACCGTCTTGAAGGTCTGCAGCCAGCCATGCGGCGTGCGGCGCACGCGCACCGCGCTCTTCGAGCGGGCCAGCGCGAGTTCGGGTGTGTCGTAGTAGACGTTCGCGAGCGTGATGACGTCGCCGTCTTCGCCGGTCAGCGTCGCGAAAAAGCGCCGCGCGGCATCGGCCTGACCGGCCGGCAGCGCGAGCTTGATTTCCGTTTCGATCGCCATCAGAAGAACATCCGCGCGAGTTCCTCGCCCGGCTGCTCGGCGCGCATGAACGCTTCGCCGACGAGGAACGCGTTCACGTTCGCCGCGCGCATCGTGTCGACGTCGGTGCGCGACAGGATGCCGGACTCGGTCACGACCATCCGTTCCGGCGGAATCATGTCGAGCATGTCGAGCGTGGTCTGGATCGTCGTCTCGAATGTGCGCAGGTTGCGGTTGTTGATGCCGAGCAGCGGTGTCTTCAGCGTCAGCGCCTGTTCCATCTCGTCGCGGTCGTGGACTTCGACCAGCACCGCGAGGCCGAGCGAGTGCGCATACGCCTCGAGGTCCTGCATCAGCGGCGTGTCGAGCGCGGCCGCGATCAGGAGGATCGCGTCGGCGCCCATCGCGCGCGCTTCGAGGATCTGGTACGCGTCGACGATGAAGTCCTTGCGCAGCACCGGCAGCGTGCAGGCCGCGCGCGCTTCCTCGAGGTAGCGGACGCTGCCCTGGAAGAACTGCTCGTCGGTCAGCACCGACAGGCACGCAGCGCCGTGGGCCGCATACGAGCGCGCGATGTCGGCCGGCACGAAATGCTCGCGCAGCACGCCCTTCGACGGGCTCGCCTTCTTCACTTCGGCGATCACCGCTGCGTTGCCGGCCGCTTGCTTCGCGCGCAGTGCGCTGACGAAGTCGCGCAGGTCGCGCGCCGATGCGTCCAGTTTCAGTGCCTCGAGCGGCGTACTGCGCATGGCCGCCGCGACTTCTTCGCGCTTGACGGCGATGATTCGGTCGAGAATGTCGCTCATGTGGGTTCCTGCTTGATTCGTAAGGGGAGTCAGCGCTTGAACTGCTGCGTGAAGCGCACGAGTTCGTCGACCTTCGCGCGCGCCTTGCCGCTCGCGATCGCTTCGCGGGCGAGCTGGATGCCGTCCGCGATCGATTCGGCGATATTGGCCGCGTAGAGCGCGGTGCCCGCGTTCAGTGTGACGATTTCGCGCGCGACGCCCGGCTGGTTGTCCAGCGCGCCGAGCAGCATCGTGCGCGATTCCTCGGCATTTTCCACCTTCAGCGTGCGGTTCGACACCATCTGCAGGCCGAAGTCCTCCGGATGGATCTCGTACTCGTGCACCTTGCCGTCGCGCAATTCGCCGACGAGCGTCGCGGCGCCGAGCGACACTTCATCCATCCCGTCCTTGCCGTACACGACCAGCACGTGCTGCGCGCCCAGACGCTGCATCACGCGCACCTGGATGCCGACGAGGTCGGGGTGGAACACGCCCATCAGCTGGTTCGGCGCGCCGGCCGGATTGGTCAGCGGGCCGAGAATGTTGAAGATCGTCCGCACGCCCAGCTCGCGGCGCACGGCCGCGATGTTCTTCATCGCCGGGTGGTGGTTCGGCGCGAACATGAAGCCCATGCCGGTTTCGGCGATCGACGCGGCAACCTGGTCGGGCTGCAGGTCGATGTTCACGCCGAGCGCGTCGAGCACGTCGGCGCTGCCGGACTTGCTCGACACGCCGCGGTTGCCGTGCTTCGCGACCTTCGCGCCGGCCGCTGCCGCGATGAACATCGACGCGGTCGAGATGTTGAACGTGTGCGAGCCGTCGCCGCCCGTGCCGACGATGTCGACGAAGTTCGAGTTGTCCTGCACCTCGACGTGATTCGCGAATTCGCGCATCACGGTCGCGGCGGCGGCGATCTCGCCGATCGTCTCCTTCTTCACGCGCAGCCCGGTGATGATCGCGGCCGCCATCACGGGCGACATGTCGCCGCGCATGATGAGCCGCATCAGGTGCAGCATCTCGTCGTGGAAGATTTCGCGGTGCTCGATCGTGCGCTGCAGCGCTTCCTGCGGGGTAATCGTCATCGTGCGTCTCCCGTCAGGCGGCCGGCGCAGCCGCGTGGGCCGCTGCGCGATTCTGCTTCAGGAAATTCTCGAGCAGCGCATGGCCGTGTTCGGAGAGGATCGATTCGGGGTGGAACTGCACGCCTTCGATCGGCAGCGTCTTGTGGCGCACGCCCATGATCTCGCCGTCGTCCGTCCACGCGGACACCTCGAGGCAGTCGGGCAGCGACTCGCGTTCGATCGCGAGCGAGTGGTAGCGCGTGACGTCGAAATGCTTCGGCAGGTCGGCGAACACGCCGTGGCAGTCGGTTTCGATCCGGCTCACCTTGCCGTGCATGATGGTCTTCGCGCGCACCACGCGGCCGCCGAACGCTTCGCCGATCGCCTGGTGGCCGAGGCAGACACCGAGAATCGGCTTCTTGCCCGCGAATTCGCGCAGCACGTCGAGCGTGATGCCCGCGTGTTGCGGGTTGCTCGGGCCGGGCGACAGGCAGATGGTGTCGGGATTCAGGCGCGCGATGTCGTCGAGCGTGATTTCGTCGTTGCGGTACGTGTGCACGTCCTCGCCCAGTTCGCCGAAGTACTGGACCAGGTTGTAGGTGAACGAGTCGTAGTTGTCGATCATGAGCAGCATGGTCAGTCTCCGGTCAGAAGTCGCTATCGAGGCCGTCCTGGACCTGTTCCGCCGCACGCAGCACCGCGCGCGCCTTGTTTTCGGTCTCTTGCCATTCGGATTCGGGCACCGAGTCGGCGACGACGCCGGCCGCCGCCTGCACATACAGGTTGCCGTTGTGGATCAGGCCCGTGCGGATCGCGATCGCGAGATCCATTTCGCCCGAGAACGACAGGTAGCCGACGGCGCCGCCGTACAGCCCGCGCTTGACCGGCTCGAGTTCGTCGATCAGTTCCATCGCGCGCACCTTCGGCGCGCCGGACAGCGTGCCGGCCGGGAACGTCGCGCGCAGCACGTCGTAGTTCGTCATGCCGGGCTTCAGCTTGCCTTCGACCGAGCTGACGATGTGCTGCACGTGCGAGTACTTCTCGATCACCATCTTGTCGGTAACCTGCACCGAGCCGATCTGCGCGATGCGGCCGACGTCGTTGCGCGCGAGGTCGATCAGCATCACGTGCTCGGCGATTTCCTTCGGATCGTTCAGCAGTTCGGTCGCGAGTTCCGCGTCGCGTTCGGGCGTGTTGCCGCGCGGGCGCGTGCCGGCGAGCGGACGGATCGTGACGATCTGGTCTTCGCCGCGCTTTTCCTGGCGCACCAGGATTTCCGGCGACGCGCCGACCACGTGGAAATCGCCGAAGTTGTAGTAATACATGTACGGCGACGGATTCAGCGAGCGCAGCGCGCGATACAGCGACAGCGGATTGTCGCGGTACGGTTTCGTCAGCCGCTGGCCAACCTGGATTTGCATCAGCTCGCCGGCCGCGATGTATTCCTTCGCCTGGCGCACGGCGGCCAGATAGTCTTCCTTCTTGAATTCGCGGAACGTCTCGGTGCGCACGCTCGCCGACGTGACGGGCGGCTGCACGGTCGTGCGCAGGCGCTGCTTCAGCTCGCGCAGGCGTTGCTTCGCCTTCGTATAAGCCTCGGGCTGGGCCGGATCCGCATAGATGATCAGGTAGAGCTTGCCGGCGAGGTTGTCGATCACCGCGACTTCTTCGGTGAGCAGCAGCTGGATGTCGGGCAGGCCGAGATCGTCGCGCGGCGCGGTGTTCGCGAGCTTCTTCTCGATGTAGCGCACCGCGTCGTAGCCGAAATAGCCGGCGAGGCCGCCACAGAAGCGCGGCAGGCCCGGGCGCTGCGCGACCTTGAAGCGCGCCTGGAACGACTCGATGAATTCGAACGGGTCGCCGTCGTGCGTCTCGACGACCTGGCCGTCGCGCACCACTTCGGACACGCCGTTGCGGGTGCGCACCAGCGTGCGTGCAGGCAGGCCAATGAACGAATAGCGGCCGAAGCGTTCGCCGCCGACCACCGACTCGAGCAGGAACGAGTTGGCGCCCGCACGTTCAGGCTGGGCCAGCTTCAGGTAGAGGGACAGCGGTGTTTCGAGGTCGGCGAGCGCTTCCGCGATCAGCGGGATACGGTTGTAGCCTTCGTTCGCGAGCGATTGGAATTCGAGTTCGGTCATGTTCCGGTCCTGTTCGGGACGAGCGGCGGCGTGCGCCAGGGATCACTTGACGCTGCGGGGGCTGCCGTCGGCGAAAGGGCGGTCGATCGAGAAGTGCCTGTTGCCGGCCGGCATTCCGGGCGTGAGCGTCGCGAGCCTGCGGCCGATCCTGAACGCAAGCGTTCGGGCGCGGTAGAACTCGAGGTGGTGCGACGATCGGCGCGCGGATGCGCAGCGAGATAAAAAACGGCGCTGAAGACGTGCCTCAGCGTACCTCATCGAAGAGGTTAGCGCGACCAGCGACGCCAGGGCCAGGCTCCCCGGTCGATGCTGCTCAGACTCCGTTTTTTATTCAGAAACATGCGGATGGAAGAAATAATCAGATGGTTGGCCGGCCGGCGTTGTGCGCGGTGATCGCGCGTGCTGCGACCAGCAACGAATCGACTATACCATCCGAATTTATCGTTTGTATAGCCTTGCCGTGGTTGTACCCGTACGGCACCGTCAGCGTCGCCATGCCGGCCGCACGGCCCGCCAATGCGTCGTTTTCCGAGTCGCCGATCGCGACCGCCGCGTCCGGCGCGACGCCGAGCGCGTCGCAGGCTGTCAGCATCGGCAGTGGATCAGGCTTCTTGCGCGCGACGCTGTCGCCGCCGAGCACGATGCCGAAGCGATCGATCAGCCCGTATTGCTCGAGCAGCTCGACCGCGAAGCGATGCGGCTTGTTCGTCACGCACGCGAGCCGGATGCCGGCCGCTCGCAACGCATCGAGGCCGGCCGCGACCTCGGGATAGAGGCGCGTGTGACGGCCGTTGATCTTTGCGTATTCGGTTTGATAGATCGCGAGGGCGTCGTCGAAGCGCGCGTGCGCTTCGTCGGGCGTGAAGCGCGGCTTCAGCACGCTCTGGATCAGATGCTCGGAGCCCTTGCCGACGTAGCCGATCACCTCGTCGCGTGACGTGGCCGGCGCGCCGAGCTGCGCGAGCATTCCGTTCAGCCCGGCCGTGAAATCGTCGGCCGTATCGACCATCGTGCCGTCGAGGTCGATCAGCGCCGCGTCGATGCGCGGCGCCGCGAAACGGATCGGGCCGTCGGCTTCGGCCGGTGCCCGACCCGCCAGCGAGGAATCGGCCACGGCGTCAGCTCCGCTCGACGGTGGCGAGCGCGGCGCGCATTTCGTCGATCACCGTGCGGTAGTCGGGCTTGCCGAAGATCGCCGAACCCGCGACGAAGGTGTCCGCGCCGGCTGCCGCGATTTCCGCGATGTTGTCGGCCTTCACGCCGCCGTCCACCTCGAGCAGGATCTCGCGGCCGGTGCGCTCGGTGTACGCGTCGATGCGGGCACGCGCTTCACGCAGCTTGTTCAGCGTTTCCGGAATGAACGACTGGCCGCCGAAGCCGGGGTTCACCGACATCAGCAGCACGAAGTCGAGGCGGTCCATCACGTGGTCGAGATAGTTCAGCGGCGTGGCCGGATTGAACACGAGGCCGGCCTTGCAGCCGTGATCGCGGATCAGCGACAGCGTCCGGTCGATGTGGTCCGAGCCTTCCGGGTGGAAGCTGATCAGGTTCGCGCCGGCTTTCGCGAAATCGGGCACGATCCGGTCGACCGGGCGCACCATCAGATGCACGTCGATCGGCACCTGCACGTGCGGGCGGATCGCCTCGCAGACGAGCGGGCCGATCGTCAGGTTCGGCACATAATGGTTGTCCATCACGTCGAAGTGAATCCAGTCGGCGCCGGCGGCGACCACGTTGCGGACTTCTTCGCCGAGCCGAGCAAAGTCGGCCGACAGGATGCTGGGAGCGATGCGGAATTGAGTCATGACAGGGGAGCGGGGACGCTGCGGCGCAAAACCGCCATTCTACCGTCCGGCGACCCCGTGCGCGGCGACAGGCCGTGCGGTTGCGGCCCGATTCCGCATAGAATGCCGAACCAATGCGGCGCGCCCGCGGCTTGGCCGCTCGAGTTGGCGCGGGCGCTTACCTACAGCGGAAACATCATGAGTCAGTATCAGTTCACCGTTTCGGTGAAAACCAGTTACTTGCCGGAACAATCCGACCCCGATCGACGTCAATACGCATTCGCGTACACGCTGACCATCCGCAATACCGGGCAGGTCGCGGCGCAGCTGATCGCGCGTCACTGGATCATCACGGACAGCGAGAACCACGTGCAGGAAGTGAAGGGGCTCGGCGTCGTCGGGCACCAGCCGCTGCTGCAGCCGGGCGAACACTTCGAATACACGAGCTGGGCCGTGATCGCGACGCCGGTCGGCACGATGCGCGGCGCGTACTTCTGCGTGGCGGAGGATGGCGAGCGGTTCGACGCGCCGGTCGACGAATTTGCGCTGCACATGCCGCGCACGCTGCATTGAGCGTGCGAGGGCGGTCAGCGCGGCTGGCGGTCGTTGCTGCGGGCGTGCTTCTTCCTGCCCGACGACGTCCACACGACGATGAAGATCAGCAGGGCGAGCGCTACGAAAGCTTCGAGCGCGAAGATGAGCATCGGATATTGGTCGAGAAAATCTGACATGGCGGTTTCCATCAAGAACGGACATTGTATGTGGTTTGGGCCCCGGCTGGCCGGCTGGGTTGCGGCGGCCGCGACGGCCGCACTGCTTGCCGCGTGCGGCGGCGCGCCGACGCGGACGTCGACGCTCAAGCCGCCGACCGGCGC